>NZ_VRMC01000126.1:0-10514 GCF_008369905.1 Pseudonocardia sp. EV170527-09 | reverse complement strand
GGACCCTGGCCGACGGCTGGGCCTACGCCCGACTCTATGAGTCGACCCGCCAACGCAACGACGCCCTACCCGGCTGGCTGCACTTCTACAATCACCACCGCGCTCACTCCACCATCGGCGGCCAGCCACCAGTCACCAGGCTGACCAACCTCCCTGGACATCACACGTAGACGGTGCGGGCACCGTCGGCGTCGCAGCGGCCCTCGCGGCCGGGGCGGCGGATCAGCAGCAGGATGACGTCGTCGGCGCGGAGCCGGTCGAACAGCGCGGTCACGGCCGGGTCCGGGTGGTCGGCGACCTTCCGCGGCCAGGCCCCGATGTGCTCGACGGCGACGAGGCGACGCACGTGCGGCGCGGTGCCGGTCATCGGCTCGCCGAGGGCCGCGCTCAGCCCGGAACAGCCCGCGACGGGCGCCCCGGCGGGACCGCCGGGTGCGCCACGTGTCGCGGTGACCGTCATCGGGCTATCTTAGGGAAGGTTTGCCTGACTTCAACTCGGACCGCCCGGACGGGTCAATCCCGGCCGGGCAGCTCGGCGCGCAGCACCTTCCCGGTCTGGTTGCGCGGCAGCTCGTCGAGGAAGTGCACGTCCCGCGGTGCGGCGAACTTCTCCAGGTCGGACTTCACCCGGCTGCGGATCGCGTCCGCGGTGACCTCGGCACCCGGCTCCAGCACCACCCAGGCGGCGAACCGCTGGCCGTACTCGTCGTCGTCCACCCCGAGGACGCAGGCCTCGCGCACCCCGTCCATCCCGGAGATGAGCTCCTCCACCGGGCCGGGGTGCAGGTTCTCCCCGCCCGAGACGATCATGTCGTCGGCCCGGCCGGTGAGGAACAGCCGTCCGTGCTCGTCGAGGTGCCCGACGTCGCCGGTCCCCAGCAGCCCGTCGTGCTCCTCCAGGCCCTCCTCGCCGCCGGTGTAGCCCTCGAACGGCAGGTCGTTGCCGACGAACACCCGGCCGTCGACGCCTGCAGGGGCGGGCTGGTCGTCCTCGTCGAGGATGACCAGGGTGGTCCCGGCCGGGGCGCGGCCCGCGGTGCCGGGGGCGTCGCGCAGGTCCTCCGGTCCGGCGATCGAGACCCAGGAGACCTCGGTGGATCCGTAGAGGTTGTAGAGGCAGTCGCCGAAGCGGTCCATGAACCGGTTGGCCTGCCCGCCGGGCAGCGCCGACCCGGAGACGGCCACGATCCGCGGGCCCGCCGGGTCGTCCCGGCCGTCGCCCCAGCCCTCGGCGCCGGACTCCAGGACGCGCTGGAGCATCACCGGCACCGCGAACACCGTGGTGCACCGGCGCTCGCGCACGGCGGCGAGGAACCCCTCCGGGGTGAACTTGCGGCGCAGCACGACGGTCGCGCCGTGCAGCGAGGCGAGCAGCAGCCCGGCGTTGCCCCAGGTGTGGAACAGCGGCGCGGCGATGTGCGTCGGCTCACCCGCGCGCAGCGGGATCGCCGAGAGGATCGACGCCGCCGGGGCGAGGGTCGACGGGTGCGGCCGCTTGGCGCCCTTCGGCGTCCCGGTGGTGCCGGAGGGCAGCACGATCTGCTTGGACGGCTCCGGCTTGAACGGCAGCTCGCCCGGCCCGCCCCGCTCCACCATCGCGTCGAGATCGTCGAGCACCCGGTCGCCGGCGGGACGCGGCCCGTCCGGGGTGGAGGTCAGCACGACGCGCGGTCCGGGCGGGACGACGTCGAGGAAGTCCGGGTCGGCGACGAGCGTGTGGAGCTTCTGCTGCTCCTGCACCCCGCGCAGCTGCTCGGCCGAGAGCCCGGTGTTGACCAGCACGACGTCGGCGCCGACCTTGCCCGCCGCCACCATCGCCTCGATCGGTGCGCGGGCGTTGCGGCACAGCACCCCGACCGGGGCGCCCGGTCCGGCGCCCGAGTCGAGCAGGGCCAGCGCGAGGCGGTCGGTGCGTTCCTCCAGCTCGGCGTAGGTGGTCACCCCGTCGTCGTCGACGACGGCGAGCCGGTACGGGTGGCGGGCCGCCCCGACGGCGAACGCCGCGGTGATGCTGTTGCCGTAGCGCACCAGCGCCCGGCCCATCCCGTACAGCTTCCCGGGGCCGAGCGGGCGGACGACTCCCGAGCGGGTCAGGGCCACGGCGGCGCGGGCGGTGCCGCTGCCCAGCTCGTAGGCGGTGCGGGCGGTGCCGGAGAGGTTCTGGAGCAGCGGGGAGCCAGCCATGCGGCGCAGTCTGGCAGGGCGACCCGCCGGGCCGTCGGGTCCGGTGGGGGGATCTGTGTCAGAGGTCACTGAGTATGTCCGTCATGTTTCGTAGGGTGAAGACGATGTGTCCTTCGGTGGCCCACAGGTCGCCGAACTCCACCACACACCGTCGGGGATCCTGATGCGCCTGTACCTGCCCACGCACACGTCCGCTTCCGGCCGCACGCTGGTCCGTGCGGGACGTCCGACCAAGTCGATGCCCGGGTTCGGCGGCATCGCCGGCGTCTGCCGCTGCGGCGCGGCCCGCCCCGCCGACTCGCGCACCCTGCCGTGGCGCGACTGTCCGTCGTGCACGCCGCAGCGGGCCCGGGTCGGGCGCTGAGCGCACCGGCCTCGTAGGTTTCCGGGCGACGGACACGGTGTCCGTCGACCGCGGAGGCCCCCATGAGCACGACCACCCCCGAGATGCGGCTGCGCGCCCTGGAACGGGAGGACCTGCCGTTCGTCCACGGGCTGTCGAACGACTCCGGGATCATGTCGTACTGGTTCGAGGAGCCCTTCGAGTCGCTCGTCGAGCTGCAGGAGATCTTCGCCCGGCACGTGCACGACAACCGCGAGCGGCGGTTCATCATCGACTGCGCGGGTGAGCGGGCCGGCCTGGTCGAGCTGGTGGAGATCGACTACATCCACCGCAACGCCGAGTTCCAGATCATCGTCGCCCCCGCCTTCCAGGGCCGGGGACTCGCCGCCCGCGCCACCGCCGGGGCCCTCGACTACGCCTTCGGCGTGCTGAACCTGCACAAGGTCTACCTGGTCGTCGACATCGAGAACACCCGCGCCGTGCGTGCCTACGAGCGCACCGGCTTCGTCGTCGAGGGGGAGCTGCGCGAGGAGTACTTCGCCAGCGGCCGCTACCACGACGCCTACCGGATGGCGGTGCTGCAGCGCGAACATCTCGGCCGCACCGTCGACGGACCGCGCTGAGTCGACGGACCGCGCTGGGTCGACATGCCGCACCGAGCTGACCGGACCGGCCGGCAGGGAGGGGGACCCGTCGGCCGGCCCGGCGTGCACCGGCCGCGGGCATGCGACCGGAGTCGGGCGCGTCGACCTTGATGACGACGACACCCGAGAACACTACTATCTCGACACGTATTCGTGTCAACGTTCGCCATGGTGCTCCTGTGACCAGCGGGAATCGGGTGCTGGCCGGTCTCGGCCCGATGTCGCGGTGCGGATCGGGCAACCGATGACATCGTTGATCGTCGGCGAGTGCCCGCGACCGTCGTCGCGGTGGGTCACGGGGTGGTTGCGGTCCGCTCGTCGTCACCGTGCGCGCCCGGCCGTCGCGAGTAGGCTCTGCCCCGATGTCCGGAACCCCGACGGGCGGGGACGAGTTCCCGATCGACACGCTTGCCGCACGTGCCGGTATGACCGTCCGCAACGTGCGCGCCCACCTGTCCCGCGGCCTGCTGCAGCCGGGCGAGATGCGCGGGCGCACCGCCTGGTACGGCCCGGTCCATCTGGCACGGCTGGAGCTGATCGCCGGTCTGCAGCGGCGCGGGTTCTCCCTCGCCGCGATCGGCGTGCTGATCAACCAGACCCCCTCCAGCAGCGCGGAGGAGGCGCTGCGCCTCTACCGCGGCATGCTCGCGCCGTGGCAGCCGGAGGAGGCGGTCGAGCTCGCCGAGGAGGATTTGGCCGAGTGGGCCGGCGCCCGGACGTCCCCGGAGTTCGTCGAGCGGCTGGCCGCGTCCGGGCTGATCGAGCGCACCGGCCCGGGTCGGCTGCGCGTGCTCAACCCGTCGATGGTCCGGTCCGGGGCGCACGCCGTCGCGCTCGGGCTGGCCCCGGAGGCGGTGCAGCAGGTCGGCGAGGAGCTGCTGACCCGCACCCGGGAGATCGCCGAGATCTTCGTCGAGCTGTTCCGCGAGCAGGTCTGGGCGGCGCACGTCGCGGCCGGGCTGCCCCGGCACGGCGTCGCGGACCTGCGCACGGCGGTCGAGGCCCTGCAGCCGGTCGCCACCCAGTCCCTGCTCGGTGCCTTCCGCCAGACGATGCAGCAGGCGATGGACGACTTCATTCGCCGGCTGTCCGTCGACCTCGCCCCGGCCGACCCGCGGGCCGACCCCGAAGCCGACTCCGAGACAGCCGAACCGTCAGCGGACCGGTAGCTCGACGGTGAACACCGTCCGGCCGGGGGCGCTGTCGACCCCGACCGTCCCGTCGTGGGCGGCGACGACCGCCGCCACGATCGCCAGACCCAGCCCGGTGCTGGGGGTGTCGTTCCCGGCGCGGGTGCGCCCCTCCGCGCCACGGGCGAACCGCTCGAACACCCGGGGCAGCACGTCCGGGGCGATGCCGGGGCCGTCGTCGGCGACCTGCAGCCGGACCCGGCCGGGGACGGGGTGGCCGAGGGTGACGGTGACCGTCGTGCCGGGCGGGGTGTGGGTGCGGGCGTTCGCGAACAGGTTGGTGACCACCTGGGCGAGCCGGTGGGCGTCGCCGGTGACGGTGACCGGCTCGTCGGGCAGCTGCGGGAACCAGCGGTGGTCGCGGCCCGCCACGTGGGCGTCCCCGACGGCGTCGAGGACCAGCCGCGTGAGGTCCACCTCGGCGCGCTCCAGCGGACGGCCCGCGTCGAGCCGGGCGAGCAGCAGCAGGTCCTCGACCAGCGTGGACATGCGTTCGGCCTGCGAGCTGATCCGGGCCAGCGCGTGGGTGGTCCGCTCCGGGACCGGCTCCCGCTCGCGGCGCGACAGCTCGGCGTAGCCGCGGATCGCCGTCAGCGGGGTGCGCAGCTCGTGGCTGGCGTCGGCGACGAAACGACGCAGCCGCGTCTCGGACTCCTGGCGGGTGGCGAGTGCGCCCTCGACGTTGTCGAGCATGTGGTTGAGCGCGGTGCCGACCTGCCCGACCTCGGTGCGCGGGTCGGGGTCGGGGACGCGTGCGGCGAGGTGCACCTCGCCCCGGTCCAGCGGCAGGTTCCCGACCTGTGCGGCGACGCCGGCGACGCGTTCGAGCGGGCGCAGCGCGCGCCGCACCAGCACGGCCGCCGCGCTGCCCGTGAGCACCACGGCACCGCCCAGCACGACGAGCTCGATGACGACGAGCCTGCTCACGGTGGCACCGGCGTTGTCCGGCTGCGCGATCAGGTAGGTCGTCGTCCCCTCGGTCCAGCCGATCACCCGGTAGTCGCCCAGCGACAG
Source organism: Pseudonocardia sp. EV170527-09 (assembly GCF_008369905.1). Classification (NCBI taxonomy): domain Bacteria; kingdom Bacillati; phylum Actinomycetota; class Actinomycetes; order Pseudonocardiales; family Pseudonocardiaceae; genus Pseudonocardia; species Pseudonocardia sp. EV170527-09. Next base: position 5,139 of record NZ_VRMC01000126.1, on the reverse strand, counting down.
CGTCACGTCGCGGGCGGTGGTGTCGGCGGGCACCGAGCGCAGCGCGGCCAGGTCGGCCTCGGGGACGGCGGTCGTGGTCCCGCCCCGCTGGGCCAGGCGGGCGCTCACGACGCGGCCGTCGTCCAGCACCGCCCCGATCGCGTTCGTGCCGGGGCCCGGGCCGAGGAACATCCCCCCGGGCGGGCCCCCGCCCTGGCCGCCCGGCGTGGGGGTGCCGTCGTCGTGGGTGAGCCGGCCGGGGGCGCGCCCGGTCTGCTGGGCGACGAAGCCCTCCAGGGAGAACGACAGCTCGCGGTCCTGCCTGGTGGAGAGGTAGCGGTCGAGCGAGAGGGTCGTCGCGACGCCGATCGCCACGCACGCCACCGTGAACAGCAGCAGCACCGTGCCGACGAGCCGGGCCCGCAGCGAGCGGACCTGGCCGGAGACGCGGGTGACGACCATCGGGTCAGTCCGCGGCGGGCCGCAGCACGTAGCCCGCGCCACGCACCGTGTGGATCATCGGCCGGCGTCCGGCGTCGATCTTCTTGCGCAGGTAGGAGACGTAGAGCTCGACCACGTTGGACTGGCCGCCGAAGTCGTAGTTCCACACCCGGTCGAGGATCTGGGCCTTCGACAGCACCCGGCGGGGGTTGCGCATCAGGTAGCGCAGCAGCTCGAACTCCGTCGCGGTCAGCTCCACCGGGTCGCCGGCGCGGGACACCTCGTGCGCGTCCTCGTCGAGCACCAGGTCGCCCACCACCAGCTCCGAGGAGCGTTGGGCGGCGGCCATCCCCGCGCGGCGCAGCAGCCCGCGCAGTCGCGCGACCAGCTCCTCCAGCGAGAACGGCTTGGTGACGTAGTCGTCGCCACCCGCGGTGAGGCCCGCGACCCGGTCCTCGACGGCGTCGCGCGCGGTCAGGAACAGCACCGGCACCTCGGGGGTGTCGGCGCGGACCCGGCGCAGCACCTCGAAGCCGTCGACGTCGGGCAGCATCACGTCGAGCACGATCGCGTCCGGGCGGAAGTCGCGGGCGTGGCGCACCGCGGACATCCCGTCGGCGGCGGCGCGGACCTCCCAGCCCTCGTAGCGCAGGGCCATCGAGAGCAGGTCCGACAACGTGGGCTCGTCGTCCACGACGAGCACCCGGATCGGGCCGCCGTCGGCGCGGCGCAGCGGGTCGGCGTCCCGGTCCATCACCTCGGTCATGCTAGGAGCACACCGCACGGACCTGTGCGACGGCTGTGTGTCCGCTGTCGGTTCACCGCGCGCGCCAGTACCCCGTGGCGTAGACGGCGCGCCGGTCGAACCCCCGTTCGTCGAGCAGGTGCGCGCGCAGCTCCTTCACTGCGGCGGACTCCCCGGACAGCCACGCCTGGCCGCGGCCGTCGGGCAGCTCGGCGGCCCGCACCGCCGCGACCAGCGGCTCACCCGCCGGGGCGTCGCCGCGGTGCACCCAGGTGACGGCGACATCGCCGGGCAGGGTCTGCTCCTCGCCGGCGTCGGCGACCTCGGCGACGACCCGGACCGGCACCCCGGGGGCGGCCTCGGCGAGGGTCTCGCACACGGTCGCGATGGCGGGCAGGGCGGACTCGTCGCCGATCACGAGGTGGTGCGCGGCGGCCGGGTCCGGCTCCCAGCGCCCACCGGGCTCGGACACCCCGACCCAGTCCCCGGGGGCGGCCGACACGGCCCAGGAGGCGGCCGGCCCGTGACCGGCGTGGACGACGAAGTCGACGTCGAGCTCACCGTGGCCGCCGGCGTCGGGGGCGAAGCGGCGCACCGTGTAGGTGCGGATCGCCGGGCGGGCCTCCCCGGCGGGCCAGACCGGGCCGCCGGTCGAGGCGCGCGGCACGGCGGGTCGCTCCTGGCCCTCGACCGGGAAGAACATCTTGATCCGGCGGTCCGGGCCGTGCCCGGGGAACCCGGCCAGCTCCTCGCCGGTCAGGGTCACCCGGACCATGCCGGGGGTGACCCGTTCGGTGCGGGCCACCTGCAGCAGGCGTGGTGCGGTCGTGCTCATGGCCGGGAATTGTCCCGGACGCGCGCTCAGGTCCGGTCGCCGAGGCCCGCCAGGCCGGTCCAGACCAGGTCCATCAGGTACTCGGTGGCCTGGTCCGCGGTGACCGCCTCGTCCTGGCCGCGCCAGACGGCGAGCCGCTCGCAGGCCCCGACGATCACCTGCGCCCAGCCGGTCAGCCGGGTCGGCTCGGTGCCGGGGACCTGCGCGGCGAGCAGGGCGGCGATGAAGTCGGTCTGCTGGGCGCGGATCTCCTCCAGCGCGGTGTCGGTGACCCCGGCCTCGGAGCAGAACAGCTGCCAGGCCGGCGCCCGCCGGTCCAGGTAGTGGAAGAAGGCCAGCGTCCCGCCCCGCAGCATCGCCTCCGGCGAGTCCGCGGCTCCCGCCGCCTGCGCGACGACGTCGAGCAGCTCGGACCGGGCCCGTGCGATCGCGGCCAGCAGCAGGCCCTCCTTGGACCCGAAGTGGGTGTAGAGCACCGGCTTGGTGACACCCACCCGCTCCGCGACCTGCTCCATCGAGACCTCGGCGTAGCCCCGCTCGCCGAAGACGGCGACGGCCGCGTCGACGATCTGGCGCTCGCGCTCCGCCCTGGGCACGCGGCGGCGGGGGCCGGGTACGGTCTGCGCGGTCACGCCGGAGACTTTACCCTCAGTAAGTTACTGACGGTAGGAAGTGAGCGGGAATGGACGTCTACTCCCTGCCGATGACCACCCGGTTCCGCGGGATCACCGTGCGCGAGGGCCTGCTGCTGTCCGGCCCGGCCGGCTGGGGCGAGTTCTGCCCCTTCCCCGAGTACGACGACCGCGAGGCCGTCGCGTGGCTGGCCGCGGCCCGCGAGGCGGCCGGGACGGGCTGGCCGGAACCGGTGCGCGACCGGGTGCCGGTCAACTGCACCGTGCCCGCCGTCGGGCCCGAGCAGGCCCAGCGGATCGTGCGCGCCTCCGGCTGCACCACCGCGAAGGTCAAGGTCGCCGACCCGGGTGCCCCGCTGTCCGAGGACGTCGAGCGCGTCGCCGCCGTCCGCGACGCGCTCGGCCCCGCCGGGCTGGTCCGGGTGGACGCCAACGCCGCCTGGGACGTCGTGACGGCCGTCGCCGCGATCGGCGAGCTCGACCGGGCCGCCGGAGGCCTGGAGTACGTCGAGCAGCCCTGCTGGGAGGTCGACGACCTCGCCGCCGTCCGCCGGGCGGTGGACGTGCCGATCGCCGCGGACGAGTCGATCCGCCGCGCGGAGGACCCGATGCGGGTGGTGCGGGCCGGAGCGGCCGACGTCGTCGTGCTGAAGGTGTCGCCGCTGGGCGGGGTGCGCCGGGCCCTGCGGATCGCCGAGGAGGTCGGGCTGCCGGTCGTGGTGTCCTCGGCGGTGGAGTCGAGCGTCGGTCTCGCCGCCGGCCTCGCGCTGGCCGGGGCGCTGCCGGAGCTGCGCCACGCCTGCGGGCTCGGGACGGTCTCGCTGCTGGCCGACGACGTCGTCGCCGAGCCGTACGTCCCCGAGCGGGGGTTCCTGCCCGTGCCGCGGGTCGCGCCCGAGCCGGTGCACCGGGCCGGGGTCGCGGCCGCTGCCGACCGCGCCGCCTGGTGGCGCGACCGGCACGACCGCGTCGCCGCGCTGCTCGACGCCGCGGCCGGGGCCGACCGGGTCAGTACTGGTTGACCCGGCTGTCGCGGCGCATGGCCGCGTCGATCACCCGCGCCGGGCCGGGCATCCGGTACTGGCCCTTCACCAGCTTCCCGGCGCTGGGCACCGCGCCCCGGTCCGGCCAGGTCGCGGTGTCCCACAGCGACGAGCGCAGGAACGCCTTCGCGCAGTGCAGGAACAGCTCGTCGACCTCGACGACGATCGCCACCTCGGGCGTCGAGCCCTTCACGGTGAGCCGCTCGGCGAAGTCGGGCCGGTACACGATCCGGGCCCGTCCGTTGATCCGCACGGTGTCGTTCGACCCCGGCACGACGACGATCATCCCGACCCGCGGGTCGTGCAGGATGTTGCGCATCGAGTCGAGCCTGCGGTTCCCCTTGCGGTCGGCGAAGGCGACCGTGTGCTCGTCGAGCACCAGCAGGCAGCCCGCCGGGTCGCCCCGGGGTGAGACGTCGACGCCGTCCGGCCCGGTCGTCGCCAGCAGGTAGAACGGCGACGCCGCCAGGAACTCCGCGGTCACCGGGTCGATGCGGTCACGCGCCTTGTCCCGGATGAACGCGGGCACCTCGCCGATGATCTCGCGGAGTCTGGCCTCGTCGGTCACGTGTTCCATCGCATCCCCTTTGCTCTTAGGTCACCCTAACCGTGAACATGCTTCACTGGCGACCCCCGCCTAGGGTCCCGGGGATGGGCGTGATCGTGATCGGGGCCGGCATCGCCGGGGTGACCTGCGCCGCGGAGCTGGCGGCCCGCGGTGTCGACGTGACGGTGTACGAGCGGTCCCGCGAGGTCGGAGGACGGCTGGCGGTGCACCGCCACGGGGGCCGTCCCGCCGACATCGGTGCCGCCTACTTCACTGTCTCCGACGACCGGTTCGACGCCCGCGTCCGACGTTGGCGCGACGACGGCCTGGTCCGCGGGTGGACCGACACCCTCGCGGTCTTCGACGGCGCCACCCGGGGCCCGGACGGCCCCGGCCCGCTGCGGTTCGCGGCACCGGCCGGGCTGCGGTCGCTGGTCACCGACACCGCCCGCGGCCTGGACGTCCGTACCGGCCGGACCGTCGAGCGGGTCCGTCCCGGCCCGGACGGCCCGACAGTCGACGGCGAGCGCGCCGACGCCGTCGTCCTGGCGATGCCCGACCCGCAGGCCGCCCGGCTGCTCGACCCGGACACCCCCGCGGGCGCCGCGGTCGCCGGGCGGGAGTGGAACCCGGTGCTCGCACTGACCGCCGGGTTCACCGGCCGGGACTGGCCGCGGCTGCCCGCGGCGTTCGTCAACGACCACCCCGTCCTGTCCCTCGTCGCCGACGACGGCGACCGCCGCGGCGACGACGCGCCGGTGCTCGTCGCGCACTCCACCGGCGACCTGGCGCGCGCCCACGACGCCGATCCCGCCGCCGCGGTTCCCGCGATGACCGCCGCGGTCCGTGAGCTGCTGGGCATCACCGCCGCGCCGGAGTGGACGCACGTGCACCGCTGGCGCTTCGCCGCCCCCGCC
>NZ_VRMC01000125.1:0-10665 GCF_008369905.1 Pseudonocardia sp. EV170527-09 | reverse complement strand
ACCGAACTCGTCACCGACGCGCTCGGCATGGCCATCACCCGTCGCAGTCCCGAACCGTACTCGGCGATCCTACATTCTGACCACGGCTCGCAATTCACGTCCTGGGCGTTCGGGCGCCGACTGATCGAGGCGGGACTAGTCGGTTCCATGGGCTCGGTCGGCGATTGTTACGACAACTCGATGGTCGAGTCCTTCTGGGGGACGATGCAGCTGGAACTACTCGACTCCAGATCCTGGAAAAGCCGCGCCGATCTTGCCAATGCGATATTCGAGTGGATAGAGTGCTGGTACAACCCGATCAGGCGCCACTCCAGCATCGGGATGCTCAGCCCAGCCGACTACGAAACAGCCCACACCCCACCACACCAAGATCACTGACCCCACACCGTCAGTGTCCGGCGCAGGGGGCCAAGCTCACTCCCCGATGAGGTCGGTGGCCGCGCGGCCCCCGACTGACGCCTGGTGGTACTGCTCGAACAACCGTCGGAAGTAGTCGACATCGGCGGGATCGTTCATGTCCGCCGATGCGACCTCCAGGCCCAGCACGACGACGTCGTCGTAGATGTGGAATCCGCCTCCGGTGAGCGGTTCGGCGACCGGCTGCTGCATCGGGAGGATCCGCAGGTCGACGTGCGGCACCCCGCAGACGGTCCGAAGCGCGTCGAGCTGTTCGGCCATCAACTCTGGTGAGCCGAGCTGCACCCGCAGCGAGCCCTCGGTCTGGACGAGGCGGTACCGACGGTTGGTGTCGGTCAGCATCGCCTCGAATCTCTTGCGACGGTCTGCGACGGCCGGGTGGTCCTGGTCCACCTGCATCGCGAGCGCCGCGTAGGCGGGGGTCTGGAGGAGTCCCAGGACCATGCCGGTCTGGACCGCGTCGACGCTCTGCGCTTCACCCTCGATGCGACGCCACCGCTGCTGGGCGTGCAGCGTGTTCCCACGCTGCACGACCAGACGGCGATCGCTGCGGCGCTCCCGCGCTTCCCGCACCGCGGCCTCGATCTCCGCGGCCTGAGCCGGGGCACCGTAGGCGCGGCACAGGGCCGTCACCACGGCGTCGTCCGGGAACTGTCCGCCCTGCTCGATCCGGGAGACGTCCTGCTGCGTGATGGGCTTGTCCGACGGCGACAGGAAGGGGTTCGCTGCGCTTGCTGCCTCCGGCTGCGTCAGGCGCACACCGAGCCAAAGGGTGCGCAGTGCGCTGGCCCAGCTCGGCCGGGTGACGTCGTCGCGGGAGGCGGGCATCGGGCTCCTATCGTGTCAGCTGCCGGTGCAGCTCCGGATGGCGGTGCCACCACGTCGTCACCGGCTCGGCGACGTCCCAGCACGCCGAGATCTCCCGCCGCGCCTCGCGCACGAGCCGTGGCGCGGACTCCGCGCCCAGGAACTGGCCGTCGACGTCGTAGTGCATGCGGGCGAGGTCCCGGTCGTTGATCAGCCAGTAGTCGAAGTCGAGCAGCTGGGGGATGAGGTGCCCGCCGTGGCGCAGGACGCGCACCTCTTCCCCGGCCTCGACGTTCTGCAGGTATCCGAACTCGATCGAGTACCGCTCGTAGTCGGTCAGCGCCGCGGAGAGGATCCGGATACGTCGCCGGACCTGGCCGTTCTCGCGCTCCTGGCGCAGATCCTCGACGGTCTCTGCGCGCGCCGCCGAGACGGGCGCGGAGGCGCCGGTCTTCCACGCTTCGAAGTCACCGCCATCCGAGCTCACCGCGTAGGCCGGCAGTCGTTCCATCCTGGTCAGGGTGTCGCCCGGCGCCGCGTAGCGGGACAGGATGAAGTGACCGAGGCTGTCCAGGTATTCGGTCATGCGATCACCGCCAGATCCCGTACCGGGACGGTCCCGAGCTGTTCGTTGCGGGAGACCAGGTCGCCGAAGTGCGCCAGAACTCGCGGGTCCCGCACGGCGGAGGTGATGACGTAGCGACGGGCGGGGTCGAGCACCTCACCGGTCACGTGCCGGGCCCGGTCGAACAGTGCGTTGCGCTCGTCGAGGAATCCGGCCGGTAGCCAGCCGACGATGTCGCCGGCCTCGAGGAGGTCGCGGAACACCGCGTGCTCGGCGGCGGTGGCCAGCTTGGACACGACGTACCTCCTCTCCGGGGCGACGTCGAGGTCATGGACCGACGGGCAGTCCCACTTGTTGGGGCAGTCGTCGGCTGTCGTGATCAAGGTCGTGACCTTCGCCGTGCCCAGCAGTGGGTCGAGCGGCGCAGGCCCCGGTTCAGCGAGCCGATGCTGACGATCCACCAGCGCCCCTTCAGCCCCGACGATCGCTCCGAAGTCGGGCATTGGGAGGGAGACTTGATCACCGGCAGCGACCAGCGCTCCGCGATCGGAACATTGGTGGAGCGCCGCACCCGCCTGGTCCGGCTACTGCATCTGCCGCCCGCGATGCCCGAACTCTGCATCGTGCCCTCGCCGCACGGATGGCTGATCTGCTGCCCGCGTTGCCGCGCTCGATCACGTGGGACCAGGGCACCGAGATGGCCCGCCACGCCGACATCACCGCCGAGCTCGGGGTCCCGGTCTACTTCTGCGATGCCCACGCGCCCTGACAGCGCGGCTCGAACGAGAACATCAACGGGCTTCTGCGCCAGTACTCCCCCGAAGCGCACCACCCTCGACGGGCACAGTGCCCAGCACCTGCTCGCTGTCGAGGACGAGATCAACCGCCGACCCCGGCTGGTCCTCGGGGACCAGCCGCCCGCCGACGTGTTCGCGGCGTTGTTAGCCTCTGCCACCTAACCATCGTTGCGACGTTCGCTGGAACCTGCCCCGCCGCCGTTGACACACCCATTCCGTGGGGTCGTCACTGCCGCCGGGTCGCGGACCGGATCGTGTTCGACAAGCTGCTGCAGTTACACCCGGGTGGTCCAGCGCGACAGGCTCCGACCGGCCGGTTACAGTCTGCGGTGATCCACCACGATGGTGGGGCGCGTCTAGGGTTCCGTCCCCTTTTGCGGGAGTCTGGTCCGAGAGACGCAGGCGGCTTGTCGAGTCGCCCCACGGCGGGACAAAAGCCCGGGAGACGACTGGTTTGGCATCAGTTGCTCTGCTGGTGTCCGATGAGAGGACTCGCCCGTGTCTGAAGCCCTCCGCTGTCACCCGATGACCGCCCGCCCCGGACGCCGCGCTCCGGCGCGGGAAGCGCCGATGGATGTGGCAGACCTACTCTATGGACACTGAGACCGCCGCTCACCTGAGCAGACTTGAGGGGCCCGGTCCAGCCCGCTGAACGTTCCGGTTATCGGCCGGACGCGCCGCCGCCGCGGACTGCCCCCTTAGCTTCGCCGGGGCGGTCGGTCAGTAGTGACTCAGGCAGGCAGGAACAGCACCCAGCTGCCATCGGCATCAGACATGAACGACATCCCATCGACACGGGGCATGACATGGCATGACCGGTCCGCTCGTCCGGAGAACCGCTGAGAGGGAAACCCGGTGATATGAGATTAACCTGCGCAGCCTCGTCTAGGAGCCGCAGATGAAGGAACGGGCTGTTGAGGCTTTGGATCAAGTCGACCAGCGCTATCACCTAGCCGCGGGGTTGCGTCAGCAGCTCAACAAGGTCTTCCCGACCCACTGGTCGTTCATGTTGGGCGAGGTCGCGCTCTACAGTTTCATCATCGTCGTCCTCTCGGGTGTCTACCTGGCGCTGTTCTTCGACCCTTCGATGGAAGAGGTTGTCTACAACGGCCCGTACGACCCGCTGCGTGGCGTGCACATGTCCCGGGCCTACGAGTCGGCGCTCGAGCTGACCTTCGAGGTTCGCGGTGGGCTGTTCATGCGCCAGCTGCACCACTGGTCCGCGCTGCTGTTCGTGGCGTCGATGATCTGCCACATGTTCCGGGTGTTCTTCACCGGAGCGTTCCGTAAGCCCCGCGAAGCCAACTGGGCGATCGGGATCAATCTGATCCTGATTGCCACTTTCGCGGGTTTCAGTGGCTACTCTCTGCCCGACGAGCTACTCTCCGGGGTCGGCTTGCGGATCGCCTCCGGCATCACCCTGTCGGTCCCGGTTGTGGGGACCTGGGTGCACTGGGCTCTGTTCGGCGGAGACTTCATGGGCACCGAAATCATCCCGCGGCTCTACATCATCCACGTCCTGGTGCTTCCCGGGATCTTGCTTGCGCTGATCGCAGTCCACCTCGGTCTCGTGTGGTACCAGAAGCACACCCAGTTCCCCGGAGTGAGCAGAACCGAGAACAACGTGGTCGGTGTCCGGATCCTACCGCAGTTCGCGGCCAAGGGTGGCGCGTTCTTTTTCGTCGTCGCTGGCGTCCTCGCCATCGTGTCCGGGCTGTTCGAGATCAACCGCATCTGGTTCTTCGGGCCCTACGATCCCTCGCACATCTCCGCCGGGTCCCAGCCGGACTTCTACATGCTGTTCTCCGAGGGCATGGGTCGGATCTTCCCGCCGTGGGAGTTCTATCTGTTCGACACCTACACGATCCCGTCGGCGTTCCTGCCCACTGCAGCGTTCCTGCCGGTGTTGTTCGTGCTCGCGTCGGCGTACCCGAAGATCGAGCGGCGCTTCACCGGCGACGATGCACACCACAACCTGCTCCAGCGACCGCGGGACGTCCCGGTCCGCACGGCCCTGGGGTCGATGGGGATCGCATTCTACCTGTGGCTGGTGATCTGCGGGTTTAACGACTGGATCTCGCTGTTCTTCCACATCTCGCTCAACGCGACGACCTGGGCCGGGCGTCTCGGTCTGCTGATCGTGCCACCGATCGTCTACTGGGTCGCCTACCGGTGGTGCCTGGGGCTACAGAAGTCCGACCGCGCCGTACTGGAGCACGGTCTGGAGACCGGCGTCATCAAACGGCTCCCGCACGGGGCGTATACCGAGGTGCACCAGCCGCTCGACGGTGTCGATGAACACGGCCATCCCGTCAAGCTGGAGTACCAAGGCGCCCCCGTTCCGAAGCGGATGAACGAGCTGGGCGCTGCCGGCCGCGCCGTACCTGGAACCTTGTACACCCCAGACCCGGCCGCCGAGACCGTGGCACTGGACCGGGCCCGTGAGCAGCTACGTGAGCAGGAGCGCGCCGCGTCGAAACGGTGCGCCGGAGCTACCGCGGATCGCCGCTCCGACTCTCATGATGCCGACGAGATGGCCAGCCGTCCCTCCGAAGGGAGTTGACCTCGCGATGCGCACGCTTGATCTGGTGTGGGCGTGGTGGGACTACCGGTGCCGCGTCACAGAACTGAACCGTGTCGAAACGATTCTGCGAGACTTCCCGCACGTGGTGTTTCACCTGCGCGACGCTTTCGATCTGGGTCCTGATGGGCTGGGCACCGATCTTGCCTACGCCCGGATGAACCGCCGGGGAGACCTCCTGTCACTCGCTACGACAGCTCGGCGCATCGATGCCGCGATGTCCGAATGGCACTTAGTCGTAACCCGCTCACAGAAACAGCGAGGAACGCCGCTGACACTCCCCCAGGAAGAAGGCCGGTCCTGGGCTCTCGCACTGTTCGGAACCCAGCATGCGGCATCAGTGACAGTCGGCGTAACGCTGCCACTGGACGAGTTACCGGCCGAGTTCCACAACGGGATGCACTATGCCGTACGCGTCAACCGCGACGCCCGACCGATATCGACCGACGCGGGCGAGCGATAAGAGGAACATGGCCAACCTTACGATGGATCTGAACGGAAAACGTGGAGTGAGCCTTTGCCAACCTGGCGTTCGTGCTGGTCAGGACCAGTACGGCGTGGCGTGGCCTCGCATGGGTGAAGCTCCTGGTAGACGGGCGATTGCTGAGATCGAAACCGTCTAACCAGGAGCTTCAAGGTGCTGTCCTACCTGTCGGGGATGACCGTGTCCAGCCGTGTCCAGCCGTGTCCTGCACGTGCTCGCTGATGCGCTGCGTACGCATCGCAACCAGCGTCGGAGCCGGTGGCGGAAGCTGTCGGCGGGCCGCCAGGCTCTGCTCGTGGTCGCTCACCTGCGCAAGGGTGAGACCTACGCCGACCTGGCCTGTGGTTTCCGGGTCGGGACCTCGACGGTCTACCGCTACCTGCGCGAGGGGATCGAGCTGCTTGCGGCGATGACCCCGACCCTGGCCCAGGCGATCGAGGTCGCCGCCGGGAAGGCGTTCGTGGTCCTCGACGGGACCCTGTTGCGCATCGACCGGGTCGGGATGGCGTCGGGCTATGACCGGGCATTCTCTTCCGGTAAGCACAAGCGCCACAGTGTGAACGTGCAGGTCATCGCCGACAGCTCGGTCCGCACGCTGACCGAGGCGACGTCGCGGTCGATCTCTGCGCTCGCCGCCTGCGGCTGCGTCAGACCGGCGTCGAGCCGGAGGGTGCGCAGTGCGCTGCCGCACGTCGACCTGCGGATCCTCCCCATGCAGCAGCCGGTCGCCGAACCGCTCACCGGCGGCGGATTCCAAGGGTGGCGCGTTCTTTTTCGTCGTCGCTGGCGCCGCGAACTGCGGCAAGGATCCGGACACCGACCACGTTGTTCTCGGTTCTGCTCACTCCGGGGAACTGGGTGTGTTTCTGGTACCACACGAGACCGAGGTGGACTGCGATCAGCGCAAGCAAGATCCCGGGAAGCACTAGGACGTGGATGATGTAGAGCCGTGGGATGATTTCCGCACTGTCTCGGCATCGCTGCGCGCCTTGGTCGGTCTGGCCGGCGGTCTCACGGGTCCACAACGCCATCTCCAACGCGTCGAGGGGCAGCTCGGTGGGCATCGAGGTGGCGGTGCGCCAGCCGACGATGCGCCGCGAGTACAGGTCGGAGACGAACGCGGTGAACGCGGTCCCGGCCCAGGTGGGTACGTAGGTGAAATCCACGCACCACACGGCGTTCGGACGCTCGGCGCTGAAGGCCCGGTTGACCAGGTCGGGGGGCCGCGCCGAGGCCTGATCGGCCCGGGTCGTGACCACGTGGCGGTGCCCGCGACGGACACCTGCGAGCCCGCCGGTGTGCATGAGTCGTTCCACCGTGCACCGGGCCACTGGGTGGCCGTCGACGCCGCCCTCGCGGCGCAGCTGGTGATAGACCTTGCGGACCCCGGACCCCGTACAGGCCCCGGCCCAGCTCAGGATGAGCGTGCACCCGCCGGATCTCGGCCAGCACCCGCTCGTCTCGCACCTGGCGGGCCGAGGGCCGTCGGGTCTTGGCGGCGTAGTAGCTGCTCGGGGCGATCGACAGATCCTGCGCGCGCAGGACACGACAGATCGGCTCGACCCCGAACTGGTCCCGGTGACCGTCGATGTAGTCCACGATCAGCGTAGTCCACGATCAGCGCAGTCGGCGGTCGAGCTCCGCCGAGGCGAAAAACGCCGAGGCGGTCTTGAGGATCTCGTTGGCCCGCCACAGCTCGCGGTTCTCCCGCTCGAGCGCGGCGATCCGAGCCGCCTCGGCGGTCGTGGTCCCCGCCGCCCAACCGGCGTCGATGTCAGCTTGCTTGCACCAGCCACGCAGCGTGTCCGCCACGATGTGTCAACGGCGGCTGAATCTGAACCCCCCGGCGTCGGGTGAAAACGGACCCCCTGGCGGTGGTTGTTGATCGGTCAGTCGTCGGTCTTGAGGCTGGCTGGGACGCGACCGAGGTCGCGGTCCTTGAGCCGGTAGCTGTCGCCCTTGAGGGAGATCACTTCGGCGTGGTGGACGAGGCGGTCGATCATCGCGGCGGCGACGACGTCGTCGCCGAAGACTTCGCCCCAGCGGCCGAAGGGCTTGTTGCTGGTGACGACCAGGCTGGCGCGTTCGTATCGGGATGAGACGAGTTGGAAGAACAGGTTCGCCGCTTCGGCTTCGAAGGGGATGTACCCGACCTCGTCGATGATCAGCAGTGGGACCCGGCCGAGTTTGATGAGCTCGTCTTGGAGTCGGCCGGCGTGGTGGGCCTCGGCCAGGCGGGCGACCCACTGCGCGGCGGTAGCGAACAGGGTGCGGTGCCCGGCCTGACAAGCCCGGATCCCGAGCCCGACTGAGAGGTGGGTCTTCCCGGTCCCGGGCGGGCCGAGGAACACGACGTTGTCCTTGGCGGTGATGAAGTCCAGCGTCCCGAGATGGGAGATCACCTCCCGCTTGAGGGAGCGCTGGTGGTCGTAGTCGAAGTCCTCCAACGATTTCCGCGCGGGGAACCGTGCGGCGCGGATGCGTCCCTCGCCGCCGTGGGCCTCGCGGGCGGCGACCTCGCGTTGCAGGCAGGCGGCCAGGAACTCCTCGTGTGTCCAGCCCTCGGCCCGGGCGCGTTCGGCGAGGCGATCGACCGCGCCGGCCAGCGACGGGGCCTTCAGTGCCCGGGGCAAGAACACAATCTCCGCGGCGACGTTGCGCCCGGAGCCGGCGGTGGCGGACTTGGTGGCCATCAGGCGCTGACCTGCCCGTCGAGCCCGAAGATGCGGTCGTAGTCATCGAGGCTGCGGTATTGGACCTGCGCGTCGACCGGAGCGCTCGGTTGCTGTTGGCGGGCTCGTCGCAGGATCGCCGCGGCGGCGGCGTGTTGGGGGTCGGTGATCGTCTGGTGCCGGGCCCAGCACCGGTCATGGCGGGCGACCACGACGCCGTCGCAGGAGACCTGGACGTCCTCGAGACCGCCGGTGACGGTGACCCGCCGCCCGACCGCGCGAGGGTGCACCGAGTAGTCGTTGGCATCGATGCGGACGTAGTGATCCCTGGGCAGGCGCAACGAGTTCGTCCAACCCGACACCGGCGCGACCGGCGGCAACGTGAGCATCTCGGCCAGGTCCGCGGCCCACCGCTCGACCGGGCGGCAGCCCAGACGACGATGGACTCGGCGGTTGGCGCGGGTGATCCAGTCGGCGAGCTGGGCGTTGAAATCGCCCGGGCCGGTGAAGGTCCGCCCCGGCAGGAACGAGGTCTCCAGATACTTATTGGCCCGCTCGACGAGGCCTTTCGCCTCCGGATCAGCCGGACGGCACTGAATCACCCGCAGGCCCAGCGCGCCGCGGAACGCTGTCATCGCCTCCGTGAGCTGCGGGCGCCCGCCGCGCCAGGACCCGACCGCGGACTCGTTGTCCCAGACCAACGCCCTCGGCGCCGCGCCCCACCCCGAGAGCAGAGCCCAGTGCCCGGCCAGCAGGTCCGGGCCCTGGCGCGAGGGCAGCATGCGGGCGGTCATGATCCGCGAGTAACCCGACACCATCACCAGCACCGGCGGGCGGCCGACCTGTCCGGCGCCGAGTGGGATGTCGACCGGCGGGAACCACAGATCGCACTGGACCAGCTCGCCCGGGAGATACTCGGAGCGCGAGGCCGGGTCCGGCGGGACGAACAACGGGCGCAGCTCTCGGACCCGGTCCTTGAGCACCGTCAACGACCGGTCCCAGCCGATCCGCTCCGCGATCACCGTCGCCGGCATCTGCGGCCAGTTGGCGAGCAGCTCCCGAATCTGGGGTTCCACCGCATCGACCACCGACCCGCGGGCGGGGCGCTGATACTTCGGCGGCTCGTCCGCGGCCAGGGCCCGGCGCACCGTGTTGCGCCCGACCCCCAGCCGGCGCGCGATCGCCTTGATCGGCATCTTCTCCGCCCGATGAAGCCGACGGATCTCCGCCCAGTCCTCCACCCTCAGCACCCCTCACAGTCAGCCCGGGGGTCCAGACTCACCCGACGCCAGGGGGTCAGTTTTCAGCCGTCGTCAGCACGATGCCCAGCTGCGGGCCGATCCACTTGCACGCCGCGTTGATCGACAACTGTGGCTCCTGCCGGCGGGCCTCGATCACCATCCGCTTGGCCCGCTCACGCATCTCCTCAGAGTGCTTCCTTGGTGCTGACACTGAACCACTCTCCCGTGGGTTCAGAGTGGTTGGCCCCGGGTTCGGTGGAGTCGGGTAGCTGGAATTCTGGTCGCCAGGACCGGATCGACAAGGGTCTGCAGCCGGGCCTGACCAGCACCGAGAAGGCCGAGTTGACCGCGGCGAACCGACGGATCTCCGAGTTGGAAACCGAGCTGGCGATCCACCGCCGGGCCTCGGAGCTACTGGGGAAGGTGGTGCCCCCAAAAGGATCTACGAAGCGGTCGCGGTGATGGCCGGCGAGGGGCTGTCGGTGCAGATGGCCACCCGGGTGCTCGGGGTGGCCGAGTCCGGCTACTACGAGGCTCTGACCCGTGCACCGTCAGCGCGGTCGGTTCGTCACGCGTGGCTGCTCGACCAGATCCGTGAGGTGCACGTCGCGTCGAACGGCACCTACGGGGCGCGGCGGGTGCACGCCGAGCTCACCCTCGGGCGCGGCATCGCGGTCGGGCACAACGCGGTCGAGATGCTTATGGCCCGCAACGACATCCGAGGGGTCACCGGGCGGCCGCGGTGGAAGCGTCCGCGTCCGGACCTGATCGCCAAGGACCTGGTGGATCGGGACTTCGCCCGCCACGGGCCGAACCAGCTGTGGGTCACCGATATCACCGAACACCCGACCCGCGAGGGCAAGGTGTACTGCGCGGTGGTGCTCGACGTGTACTCCCGTCGGGTCGTCGGCTGGTCGATCGACGCCTCGCCGACGGCGGCGCTGGTGACGAACGCGCTCGGGATGGCCATCGACTCGCGAACACCACCGGCCGGAGCGGCACTCCACTCCGACCACGACCCGGGGGGCGAATTCAACTGGTCGTCGCAACACCTCTGATCGTGGAGGTGTTCGGCAGTGGCGACGAAAGACTGGGGCGTGA
>NZ_VRMC01000124.1:0-10991 GCF_008369905.1 Pseudonocardia sp. EV170527-09 | reverse complement strand
TCCGCGGGAACTGCGCCAACAGAGCCCGCACCTGCGGCTCGACCGCATCAGCCAGCGAACCCCGCGGGCCCCGTTCCCGCCGCGGTGGGCCCGGCGCCCGCAGCGCCGAACGCACCGTGTTCCGCGCGACTCCCAGCCGGCGGGAGATCTCCTTGATCGGGACACCCTCCGCCCGATGCAGACGACGGATCTCGGACCAGTCCTCCACCGACAACACCCCCTCAGCGTCGCCCAGAAGGGGTCAATCCCAATCCGACGTCAGGGGGTCAGTCTCAGGCCGTCGTCGACAGCAGACGCTCCTTGAACTCCGGGTCGGTCCAGGCCTTCGCGACGACCTTCGCGCCGAGCTGCGGACCGACCTCGTTCTCGTAGACCTCGACGAGGCGATCGACCGCCTTCGTGGTCACGACACCCTTCTCGATGAGGACCGACTCCAGGGCCTTGACCCGTGCGGCGATCTCCTCCTGGGTGCGGAGCGGGGTGTCGGTGGGGTTCGCGGTCATGGGTCAGGCTCCCTGGGTGACGGGGACGGGGGTGAGGTACGGCTCCCACACGTCGAAGTAGTTGACGCCGTTGGGGTCCGCGGCCTCGGGACCCCACAGCTCGGCGGCCGTGAACTTGACGGTGTAGAGGTGCTCGGGGCAGTCACCGAGGCCGTTGCCGGCGGTGTCGGGGTAGAGGAAGGTGCCGTGCGCCGCGGTGATCACGCCCCGGTGGCCGCGGATGTAGCGAGCGCGGCGGGTGTGTCCGTACGGGCTCTCGTTCCCGATGACGACCTCGTCGCCGACGGAGAACCGGGCCTCCTTGTCGGACTCGCGGTTGGCGGGGAACCCATTGGTGACCGCCCAGTCGACGAACTCGACGATCTCGGTGTCGGTCTCGCGCTCGGGCAGCGGCGCGTCCGGGTTCTCCAGGTAGTACTGGGTGCGCTTCTCGAGATCGGCCGGGTCGAGGATGCCCGCGACCTCGGCGTAGTGCTCGATCGTGTGCATCCAGTGCTCGTAGTAGTTCGAGAGCAGGTACTCCGCCGGGTCCATCTTCTCGATGCCGTGGCGGAACTGGTCCACGTTGAACAGTCCGGCACGCGCGCTCTGGGCGAACATGGGGAAGACCCGCTTCTCCCACTCGGCGCGGAACACGGGCTCGCTCATGTGGTCGTTCTCGACAGGTCCGAGACCGTCGGTCCCGCCGAGGTCGAAGACTCCGTTCACTGCTGTCCTCCCACTGTGGCGAGGGCCGGCGGGGCGGGGAAGCCGCCGACGGCCTGCTCGAAGGTGTGCGCGACCCGAAGAACGGTCGCGTCGTCGAAACGCCGGCCGACGATCATCAGACCGACCGGCAGCCCGTCGACCAGCCCGGCCGGCACCGACACCGCCGGGTGGCCGGACACGTCGAACGGGGCACAGTTGCCGACCATCCCCAGCGCGGTCGGCAGATAGGTGTCCAACCCGGCGTCGAGCCCGATCAGCTCGGGCGCGGTGTAGGGCAGGGTCGGCATGACCAGCACGTCACAGCCACTCAGCGCCTGGTCGTAGGCCGCACGCAACTCGAACACGAGATTGCGGGCCATGCCGTAGTAGGCGCCGCCCCCGTGACCGAAGGTGTAGCCCCCCGACAACCCGACCAGCTTGACCGTCTTGGACAACTCGGCGCCACGGGCCAGCCGCTGACGGTGGTAGTGCCCGATCAACTCCGGATCGTAGAGACCCGGATAGTTCATGCCGTAGGCATTGCCCTCGACCATCTGGTGGGCCGCACCCTCGGTCGCGATGACGTTCCACACCGCCATCCCGTCCAGGTGCCACGGGATCGACACCTCCTGCGCGACCAACCCGGCCCCGGCCAGGGTGCCGACCGCGGCACGCACGGCCTCGTCGACGGCCGGATCGCTCTCCGGGCGGCCGAAGCCCTCGACCACGATCCCGACCCGCAACCCGGCCGCGGAGGTGTCGAGCGCGGCGAGGTAGTCGACCGGATCCAGGACAGTGGGCTGACGGGCGTCGAGCCCGTCGACACCGGCCAGGACCGTGAGCATCAGTGCGGCGTCGGACACCGTGCGGGTGATCGGTCCCAGGTGATCGATCGTGGCCTCGATCGGGAACGCCCCCGTGTACGGGACCAGCCCGTGGGTGGGCTTGTGCCCCACCGTCCCGCAGAACGCACTCGGGATCCGGATCGAACCACCCTGGTCCCCGCCCACGGCCAGATCCACCGCACCCGAGGCCACCAACGCCGCGCTCCCGCTCGACGAGCCACCAGCATTACGGCCGGTGTCCCACGGGTTGCGCACCGGCCACGGACGCGAGGTGAAACTCGCACCCGAGAAACACAGGTCCTCACACACCGACTTCCCGGTGATCGTCGCCCCCGCCGCGAGCAGCCGGGTCGCCACCGTGGCATCCCGGGACGGGACGAAACCCTCGACCGTGGCCGACCCGTTGGTCATCGGCACCCCGGCCACACAGATGTTGTCCTTCAACGCCACCGTGCGCCCGGCCAACGGACCCTCAGCGGCACCCGGCACCGACGTCGTCACATACCAACCACCGAGCGGATTGTCCGCAGGCTCCGACCAAGCCCGCTGGGGCGTCTGCGGCGCCGAGGCCCGGTAGAGCTCCTCGACCCGGTCGGACGCAGCCAGCGTCGCCGTGACCGCCGGGCCAAACTCCGCCAGCTCGGCCTCGGACAGACCGAACGCGTAGTGCTGGTTCAACGCCGCCAGCCGGGCAGCGTCGGGAGGGGGTATCGCCATCGGGGTGGTGCTCCTCACGTCGGGGGATGCGAGAAACCTAGGACCGACCCTCATCGTGTCAACGCTTGCAGACACATTGACAAGATCCGGACATGGCGACCCACGCCGGCAACACGGCGTGGTCAGGGGTGCGCGGGGCCGTCGTCCATCGATCCGAAGGTCGTGCCGCGGGCCTCCGCCAGGTACAGCGGCTGGTCGACGTGGTGCTCGCCGTGCAGGTCCAGGGTTCCGCGGGGCAGGTCGTAGCGGCCGCGCCGGATCTCGTCGGCGACGGCCACCGGGTCGGTCGAGCGGACCTGCCGGGCCGCCGCGGCCCACACGTGGATCGCCTCGAACATCGACTCCGACAGCGACGACAACGGCGGCGCCCACCGACCGAACCGCTGCCGGTACCGCTCCAGGAGCGTCCCGTTGCGCTCGGTCTGCAGGTGCTGGAAGTAGCCGGACACCCCGTGGATCCCCTCGGCCGCAGCCGGCCCGATCCGTTCGAGGGTCGCCTCGTCCATGGCGGGGCCCAGGCTCACCGTGCGGTCCCGCAGCCCCAACGCGTGGCACCGGCGCTCGAAGGCCGCGGCGTCGGCGCCGACGAAGGTGCTCAGCACGACGTCGGCACCCGATG
Source organism: Pseudonocardia sp. EV170527-09 (assembly GCF_008369905.1). Classification (NCBI taxonomy): domain Bacteria; kingdom Bacillati; phylum Actinomycetota; class Actinomycetes; order Pseudonocardiales; family Pseudonocardiaceae; genus Pseudonocardia; species Pseudonocardia sp. EV170527-09. Next base: position 7,620 of record NZ_VRMC01000124.1, on the reverse strand, counting down.
CGGCGATCCGCTCGACGAGCGGGGTGACGTCACCGACCCCGAGGGGGGCGTACCCCTCGCCGACCAGCACCGCTCCCTGGCCGGGGAGGATCTCGCGGGCGACGGCGTTGACCGAGCGTGGCCACACGTAGTCGTTGCCCGCGAGGAACCAACGCCGGCCGCCGGCCGCGCGCATGACCGGACGGGCCGCCGTCGCGAGCTGGGTGGCCGGCCGCTCTCCCAGCCGGATCCGCAGACGGGACTCCCCGCCGCCCTCGTTCATGTTGGTGTGCACGACCAGCACGTCCTGCCCGGACAGGGCGGCCGAGACGGCGTGGTAGGTCGCCGAGGTCGTCATCAGGAAGATCGTGCGGCAGCCGGCCCTGACCAGCCGCATCGCCTCCAGGGCCCCGGTGCCGGGGTCGGTGGCGTCGTCGGCCTCCAGCAGCTCCAGCGGGCGCCCCCCGATCCCGCCCGAGGCGTCGATCTCCTCGACGGCGAGCGCGGCAACGTTCCCCACGGCCGAGGCGAACAGGCTGCCCGATCCGGAACGGCTGGTGATCACCCCGATCCGCGGTCCGTCGGCGGGGCCGTCGGGCAGCGGATGGCCGCGGCGGCGCATCAGCCACTCCAGCCCACGGCGGTCGATCTCGGCGTCGAGCCGGACGCGGGTCCCACCGGGCGCGTCGTCGAACCGCAGCCGGATGCGGCCCCGCCAGGGCTGGTCGTGGGTGATGGTGATGGCCCGGGAGACACGCAGGTCGCTGATCCGGCCCAGCACGTCCACCGGGGGCCCGCCGGCGATCGGTGCGCGCAGCGCGACCGGGGCACCGACGGCGACCCGGTCGCAGACCGCGTCGAACAGCCAGCCGGCGCCCTCAGTGCCGAACCGGTCGAAGACCACCGTCGGGGCCGCGGCAGCGAACCTCTCGACCGCGAGCGCGATCGACCCCACGGTCAGCGCCGATGTGACGACACGCCGGTCATCCGGTCGCGTCGGCCCGATACGTCATGCCCTGATCCTCCACCGCCGCCCCCATCTCGTCGAGGGTCGACTGGAACAAGGCCCGCAGCAGGGCGATCACATCGGCCGCCGCGCCGTGCGGATCGATCGCGTAGAAGCGGAACCGGCCCGAGCGTCGCTCGGTGACCAGCCCCGCGACCCGCAGCACCCGCAGGTGGGTGGACACCGCGGTGCGCCCGACGGAGGTGATGCGCTCGGCGAGGTCTCCGGCGCTGCACTCCTCCTGCTCGGCGAGCACCGTCAGGATCTCCCGGCGGACGGGATCGGCGAGCGCGTCGAAGGCGAGGCCCGCTTCCTTGCCGCCGCCGCCCGAAGCGTCATGATCTGATGACACGTCAGGGATAGTAACGTGAACCGCTCCGCGACGCGTGTCCTGTGCCCGCGACCATCACCGGGTCCGCGTGCGGGTGGCGCCCGCACGTCCGGTCACCGCGCAGCGAGCAGTACCCAGGTGCGCCCCGGACGCACGGGCATCTCACGGCCGTCGGGCGTGGTGAGGCGGAGGGGGTCGGCGACGGCGGGACGGGACCACCGTGCGGGGAAGGAACGGCCCTCACGCAGGACCTCGGCCTCGCCCGCCCCGACGGTGAGCGCGATCGGGGAGACCGAGCCGGCGCTGTCGCGGACCGACGACTCGGCGACGGCGACCCGTTGCACGACCACCGTGTCCGCCCGCACCGGTCTCCGGTCCGGACCGGAGACCGCGGTCTCGTCGCCGGTCGCGACCGTCCAGGTGTCGTCCTGCGCACTCCACGTGACGGTGACGGTGGTGGCCCCGACCCGGACGGAGCGCTGCGGGACGGGGTCACCCCCGTCCGGCTCCGGACCGAAGCGCAGGCCGATGTCCTGGACCGGCCCCGCCTGCGGCACCCGTCCGCGCAACGCCATCAGGTCCACGTAGACGTTCAGCGGCGCCTGCCGCCGGTCGTCACGCCGGAACGCCTCCGGGACGTCGCGGGGCACGACCGGGACCACCGCGGCGGCGCGGAGCCGGTCCATGACCGGTGGCGCGGCACCGGAGAAGACGAGGGCGGGCCGGCCATAGGCGCCGAGAACGCCGATGTCGGTCTCCCGGGCGCTGCGCACCGGACCCACCGAGCGCGGCAGCTGCGAGGCGAACACCGCGAGCAGCCGAGTGAGACCACCCTCGACCGGCTCGACGTAGACGACGTCGGCCGCCTCGACGCCGTCCCACGGGCGCGCCGCCGCGGTGTTGTCGATCTTCACGGCGAACACCCGCGCCCCAGGTTCGGAGGGCAGCCCGGTGAGCGGTGACAGCAGCGGCGCCGGTGTCACCGGAGCGGTCACCGGCCCCGGGACCGGTGGCGACGGTGCGCAGCCGACGGCGCCCGTCAGCACCAGCCCGAGGAGGGCTGCCACCACCGGATGTCCACGCACCGGCGCACGGTACTCCCGCACCGCCCGTGCGTCAGCGGACGAACGGCGGGGGCTCCGGCGGCAGGACGTCGAGGGCGTACCGGCGTCGGGTCGCGTCGGGGCCCAGCATCGCCGACAGCGGGCCCGCGATGTCGTCGGCGGCGGCCCGCACCGTGCCCGCGAGCCTCCGCAGACCGTCCTCGTCGACGGCGGCCTGGGGCCCGGACAGCGACAGCGCACCCATCACCTCCGACGCCGACGTCAGCGGAACCGAGATCCCACGCCGACCGGCGTGATTGGCGGCGGAGGAGAAGGCGAACCCGTCGTCGCGGATGCGGCGCAGCTCCGTGCGCAGTGCGCCGTCGTCCTCCCCCGCGCGTGCCCCCAGGACGACCTCGATCTCCGCCTCGGGAAGGTGGGCGAGGATGGCCCGGCCGCTGCACCCCCGGGTCAGCGGTGACCGCTCGCCGATCCGCGTCCGCCACGACGGGTCGTGGTCGTGCGGAGGCACGGCGGCCAGCAGCAGGACCCGGTCGTAGCCGCTGCGCACGTGCAGCCGCGCGCTCAACGACGTGCTGCCCGCGAGTCGGACCAGGACCGGGTAGGTGAGCGCGCGGAGCTCGGGCCAGGGACCGAGCAGCGCACCCAGCCCGATCGCCCGGGTCCCGACCCGGTACCCCCGGCGGCCGACGTGGTCGACGAAACCCTCCTCCTGCAGGGCCCGCAGCACGCGGTAGGTCTGGCTGACCGGTGCGCCCAGCCGCTCCGCGACGGCGGGCAGCGCCGCCGGCTGCTCCATCCCCGCCAGCGTCTCCAGGACCACGACCGAGCGTGCGAGGACCGACGTCGTCGGCGTAGTTGTCACGAGGTGCAACTTAGGTCGTCCGGCGCCGTCGCCGGACTCCGGACTGGATCCATGCACAACGACACGATCTCCGAAACGATCACCCAGACGATCACCGACCGCACCGAGCTCTTCGCCCACCTCGCCGACCCCGCCACGGCCGCGAGGTTCTTCGAGCGGGTGGCCGACGACGTGTCCTGGACGGTCGAGGGCACCCATCCCCTCGCCGGGCACTACGCGTCCAGGACCGCCTTCACCACCGCGACCTTCGACCGCCTCGGCCCGCTCATGCGGGACGGGGTCCGGCTCGAGGTGGTCGACCTGCACGTCGCGGGAGACGTCACGGTCGCCGAGTTGCACGCGACGTCGACGACGCTCGACGGAGCCCCCTTCGACAACGACTACTGCTGGGTCTGCCGGTTCGACTCCTCCGGGCCCGACGCCCGCATCGTCGAGGTCCGCGCCTACCTCGACAGCGCGATGGTCGCGTGGACGGTGAACCGCAACGAGGCGCTGAAGGCGCGCTGACCCACCGCAGAGGAGGCGGCCATGATCGGGTGCGGTCGCGGAAGGCACGCAGCCCCTCGCGCAGGTCGTCGGAGGCGACGTAGCCGGCGAACGTCTCGTACTCGAGCTCCAGGGCCTTCTCGGTCGGGAGGTCCCGGGCCGCGGTCGCGACGAGTTTCACTTCGGCCAGACCGCGTGCGCTGCGGGTCGCCAGCCGCCGGGAGAACGCGAGTGCCCGGGCCACCAGCCCGGCGGCCGGCACGATCTCCTGGACCAGACCCCACTCCCGGAAGCGCTCGGCGGGTTCCAGATCGCCGGTGAGCAGCAGCCGCCGGGCGGCATTCGCCGGGATCTTCCGCTCCAGCCGGACCGCTCCTCCGCCACCGGGCAGCACCCCGTAGCGGAGGTGGCCGTCGCCCATGCGTGCCTCCGCGGCCGCGAACACCACGTCGCATGCCAGGACCAGCTCGAATCCACCGGCGATCGCGGTGCCGTTGACCGCGGCGACGACGGGCAGCCGGGAGGTCTCGAGCCTGCGGAAGGTACGCCCGGCGCGCCGGACGAAGTCCAGGATCTCGCCCTGCCGTCCGTCGAGCCGCTCCAGAAGCTGCCCGAGGTCGGCGCCGGCGCAGAAGGCCGCCCCCGCCCCCGTGATCACCATGGCGCGGATGCCCTCGTCCGCCTCCGCCTCCTCGACGGTCTCCTCGAGGAGGTGCAGGAGTCCGTCGGAGAGTGCGTTGAGCCGCTGCGGCCGGTTGAGACGGACCAGCGCGACCGAGTCGACGACCTGCAGCTCGATCAGGTCCCCACGTCGCTCGACCGCCTCACCGCGGCCACGCGCCGAACCGGGCGCGACGGAGGTGCGACCCGGACCGGTCTCCGTGTGCTCCACCCGGTGCTCGGTCAGGCCTGCGCGAAGAGGGCGTGATGCTGCCGGCGGAGCTTGTACTTGAGGATCTTGCCGCCCACGGTCTCGGGCAGGGCGTCGGCGAACACGACCGCCTTGGGCGTCTCGTAGCCCCCCAGCTTCGCCCTGCAGTGCGCGAGAATCTCCTCCTCCGCGGCTTCGGCTCCCTCACGCAGCACCACGACCGCCGTGACCGCCTCGCCCCAGTGCTCGTGCGGCAGGCCGATCACCGCCGCCTTCTCGACCGCCGGGTGCCCGTGCAGGACGGACTCCACCCGCAGACTGGAGACGTTCTCACCACCGGACTTCACGATGTCCTTGAATCGGTCGACCATGATCCGCAGGCCGTCCTCGTCGACCGAGGTGCTGTCCCCGGAGTGGAACCAGCCGCCGCGGAACGCCTCCCGGGTCGCCTGCTCGTCCAGGTAGTAGCCCGCCGTGACGACGGGGCTGCGGTACACCGCCTCCCCCGGGACACCCGGGCTCCGACGCACCGACGCGCCCGTCTCGTCGACGACGTCGGAGGCGAGCAGCGGGCTCGGGACGCCGACGTAGTTGACGGCCGGGGCGGTGCGCTCGTAAATCTCGTGCCAGCGGGCGGGCCAGAACCGGTGGCAGGCGATCGCCTCGGTCTGTCCGAAGATCCCCAGTGCAACGAGCCCGGGGGCCTCGGCCTGCAACGCCGCGTACACCGCGGGCTCGAGTGCGCCCCAGCCGTAGACCAGCACGGTCAGGCTGGACAGGTCCGCGCCGGTACGGCGGGCCTCGGCGACGACGGCCGTGACGAACTGCGGGGAGCCCGCCCACAACGCGGTGGGGCGCTCGGCCGCGACCGTCGCGGCGACCTGGTCGGGCACCGGGCGGCGTCCCAGGACGAGCGACCCACCCGCCAGGAACGCGGACAGGGTGAAGATCTGGTCGCCCACGTGGTAGATCATCGGCAGGTGGGTGGCGACCCTGAGGTCGGCCTCCACCGCAAGCCCACGGGTCAGCGACACCGTGAAGTTCAGGGCGGCGAGATGGCTCGAGCCGTGCGAGATCATCGCGCCCTTGGGCATCGCCGTGGTGCCCGAGGTGTAGAGGATCTGCCAGATGTCGTCGGAGTGGATCTCGACGTCGGGCTCGGTGGTCGGCATGCCGTCCAGGAACGCCCCGAATGCCACACTCCCCGCGACCGGGTCGCCGCCGATGGTGATCGTGGCGCCGACCCGCAGGCCGGTCGCGGCGAAGGCGGCCTCGGCGCGCGGCCACAGCTCGGCGTCGACGATGGCCAGACCCGGTTCGACCTGACGGATCAGGTGCTCGAGCACGTCCGGGGCGAGGGCCGGGTTGACCGGCACCGCCACCATCCCCGCCTTCGCGACACCGATCTTCGTCAGGTAGGAGCCGTCAGTCCCGTCCTCCATCTCGCGCTGGTGTTCGGCAACTGCCCGGCACCGTCCTGCGGATCGCGGCCGAGGTCGGGGAACAGGTCGAGCAAGGTGCGGTCGTCGTGTCGGCGATGCTGCCGGAGAAGCAGTTCACGCTGCACTTCGACGACATGCGGTTGCCGGTTCATCGGCGTGCTGGGGGGCGCTGCGGACGTTCCGCTACCGGCGCGATCGGCAGCAGGCGCGAGATGGGCCTCGACCGAGTTCTCGCTGAACAGGGGAACCCTTGCCCCGGGCTCGAGCCCCGCAGCCGCCAGGGCGTGGGCGACCTGGCCGGTGATCTCGTCCGCCTCGCGGTAGGTGACGCTGCCGAGAGTCGGCGCATAACGAGCGCCGGAAGCCGGCACAGCCTCTTACGGGCCGACATGGGGGCGTCGCCGTCGACATCGCAAGTGATCTACGTTCACTTGGCGCGGCCTACCTGACAGACCTTCTCCGTGGGCCTGCTGCCTCACTGCGGGGCCGACACAGCCATCCGTGGAGACCGCACGGAGCGCGCACAGCCTCGCGGCGCCACGGACGGCTACGCGGCGAGGAGGGCCCGACCGAGCGCGGGCACACGATCGATCCGCAGATGACCTCGCCAGGGGTGAGAACACGGCCGTCGCAGCCTTGCCTGACCCGACGAGCGCACTCGTGCTCGCCCGGCGTCCGCTGGTCGACGCGATGCACCGAGCCAGAACCTCGACCCCCACCCGTCCTGCCGAATCGGCCTCGTGAGGACCGAGGCGCTGCCCGACGGCGCGAGTCGCCACGCCACTCCGAGGGACGACGGAGAAGGGCTTGACCGGAGTGACGGCGATGGTTAACTTCGCACCCGCGAAACGTGAACGGCCTGAACGCCAGAGGGACGGCGAAGGATCGGGACGAGCGGGAGGGTGATCATTAGAGAAGCCCCCGGACATCTGGATCAGTAGAAGTGTCTCTGTAGTTGCGGGGCCCAGCCATCAGGCTGGGCCCCGCACGGCGTCATGGGTGGTCATCGACGGCTGCGGGCAGTGCCCACGTACTTTCCCAGCGCAAAGGCAAGCCCGATCAGCACGAGCGCAACGACGCCGCCGATCACTCCACGCACGAGTGGGGAGTACTCACCGAAATGGTTCTGGACCACGGTGGCGATCAGCAGTACGGCAACCCTGCACCTGTGGCCGGGTAGGACTTCGGCACCTTCTTGTCCTTGTCCGAACAGGTGGACTCGTTCACTCACGTGCCCCCTCTCCCCGTGACTTCCGCTCCTTGTGGCGCAGACCTGACCGGAGTGCTCGTCGGGAACGGGTGCCGCTCACGTGAACCGTCGACTGCTCGTAGCACAGGCTGCGCCACCGGCGTCCGGCGGTGGAACGGGCACCCCGCCGGAGGGAGGCTCGCGTGATCACGGCGACCCTCCCGTACGGGACCGGCCAGAGGCGACGTGGTCCGGTCGTCCCGCGCGGCTGACCAGAGCACCCGAACGCCGGGCCCGGTCGGCCCGCTGGAGCGCCCAGGTCCCGTCCGGGCCGCGTACTGCGCACGAGTGCCACGGGGTCATCCACGTGTCGTCGGCCGGGACCAG
>NZ_VRMC01000123.1:0-11035 GCF_008369905.1 Pseudonocardia sp. EV170527-09 | reverse complement strand
GGACCCTGGCCGACGGCTGGGCCTACGCCCGACTCTATGAGTCGACCCGCCAACGCAACGACGCCCTACCCGGCTGGCTGCACTTCTACAATCACCACCGCGCTCACTCCGCCATCGGCGGCCAGCCACCAGTCACCAGGCTGACCAACCTCCCTGGACATCACAGCTAGTCGCGCACCGCGGCGACCGCTTCGATCTCGACGAGCTGATCGTCATAACCGAGCAGGGTCACCCCCATGAGGGTGCTGGGTGGGTCGTGGTCACCGAGGCGTCACGGATCACCCTCACGATCGTGGTCGTCGGCGACGACCCAAGCCACGTCGGCCGATCCGCGCGGTCCGCTTCCAGGCTCCGCCGAGCTGGTCAACCGGTGCGCGCAACGAGCGTGGGGCGGCATTGGTCGTCGCCGGTCCGGAACCGGGCCTCCGTGGCCGCGGTGCGCTCATCGGAGGTCCAGGCCGGGGGTGATGAAGTCGCGGTAGTAGGCGACGACCGTCGAGCGGGGGACGTCGGGCCGGGTGAGCCACCATCGTCCGAGCTGTTCGCCGACCCCGCTGATGGCGTAGGCGAAGGCGAGGCTGCGCTCCTCGTCGAAGGTCCCGAGGTGGCGGACCATTCCCGCGATCCGAGTGATGGTCTGCTCACGCAGCTCGGTGAGCTGTGCGTTCAGTTCCGGGGACAGGGCGGTGCTGGGGTTGAACAGCACCATCCAGCGGCGCGGATCGCGCTCGAGAATGCCGAAGAACACCTCGCCCGCCCGCGTGATCACGGTGCGGGCGTCGGCGCCGGCCTCGATGAGGATCTCCGGCTCGCGGACCCGGTCCTCGAGTTCGGCGCGGGCCCGTCGGACACATGCGACGAAGATGTCGTCCTTGGTGGCGTAATGGGCGTAGACGATCGTGCGGCTGACCCCGGCCTCCCGGGCGATGTCCTCGATGCTCGTGCCCTCGAAGCCCCGATCGGCGAAGAGGCGCTCGGCGACGGCGACCAGCTGCGCTTGCCTGGCCTCGCGGGACAGGCGCCGCCGCGGGGGTCGCTCGGTCATGGACGAGACGGTACGTCGCCGCGCGGTGTCGACCCGCGCCCACTCGACGGTCACCCCGAGAGCCCGCGCTCCGACACGACATCCCACATCACCGCGGCAAGGTCGGGGCCGCGCCGGTCGACGAAGAGCCCTGTGCTGCGGGGGCCCGACCATGCGTGGCCCTGTCCGTGGATCAGTACCCGCTGGATGACGAGACCGGGGGTTGTGGGGCGGCGGTAGGTGTCGGTCTCGAAGGCGTGTCCGTCCGGCGGCGTGGAGTGCACCGTCGTATCGGGTCGGACCGGAGTCGACGCGTCCGGAGTGCGGCCCTCGATGAGTTCGCCGAGTGCGAGCCACTGCTGTACGAGTCGCTCCGCCATGACGGGCGGAACGGTGGTGTCCTGGTCGCCCTGAACGACCAGGAGCGGGACCTGGCGAGCCCGTGGCCCCATCTCGGCGCGAGCCGGCACCGCCGTCTCGGCCGGCGACGGCGGGACGGGCTGCTCGGCGAACTCGCGCCGGAACCCGTACTCGCCGCCGGCCACGGACGTGACCGTCGCGAACAGGTCGGGATAGGTCACGCCGAGGATGACAGCCGTGCCTGCTCCGGAGGACACGCCGAGGGCGTGGACGCGGTCACCGTCGGCGTGGTGCGTGGCCACGACCTGCCGCACGGCTCCGGCGATCAGCTCCGGCTCACCACGACCGCGGTGCTGGTGTTCGGGCGACAGCGAGTTCCAGTACAGCTGTGGGTTCCGCAGCACGGACTGGGTCGGGTAGACGACGATGAAGCCCTCTCGGTCGGCCAGATCGTCGAGCCGCGTCGTGTCCTTCATCGAGTTGAGCCCGAAGCCGGTCATCGCGCACCCGTGGATCGCGACGACGACCGCCGGCGGCGCGCTCGTCGAGCCCCCGGGCCGCGGCGGCGGGAGATGCACCTGGTAGCGCAGAACCCCCTCGGCGCTGGTGTAGGACTCGTCCCGGTCTCCGCCCCGTGGGTCTGACGGCCCGGGCAGTGCCGCCGCGAAGCCCGGCGCGACCGCCATCAGGGCGATCGCGGCCGCGACCATGATTGCGTGTCGCCTGAACCGACGTCCCGACATCCGCCGACCTCCAGTAGCGCCATCGCCGTAGTTGGCACAGCGTAACTTATGGTGGACGCCGTGTTCAGTTGAGTTGATCGGTACTTTCTTTGCGACAGTAGGACTCCGTGTGTGGGAGGCCCCGCGCCGCCGCGGGATGGCGAATCCCCCCCGAGCGAGTGAGCCCCCTCAGCGGCAGTCAGCGGCGACGGCGGGCCAGGGCGTGGCGGTGATTCGCTCGGAGAGGGCGGAGCCGCTCTCCTCCAGGGGGCTACGGGCAGGTGATCAGGTTCGCCTTCGGGTCGATCATGACGCGATGCCGCCTCCGTTCGGGAAGGCGCGGCCCTGGTTGACGACGATGTTCGTGCCGATCCGTGTGCGCAGGCCGTGGCGCGTCGCATCGGTCCGCTCTGCGCTCCGCTCCATGAAACGTGCGAGAGCAGGAGTACTGCCTGTGGATTCGCGCGCGGTTACCTACGATGACAGAGGTGTCCAGTAGCGACCTGGAGTCGACGTCCGGCGAGGCCGGCCGACCCCCTCCCTCCGTTGGGCACGACGCCGTCCACCACGTCTGTCCGTTGAACGAGGTGCTGGACCGGGTCAGCGGGAAGTGGGCGATCGGTGTGCTCACGCTCATCGGTGCGGAGGAGGTCGCGCGGTTCACCGAGCTCGAGCGGGGCATCCCGGGCATCAGCAGGCGGATGCTCACGTTGACGTTGCGGAATCTGGAGCGGGACGGGTTGCTGACCCGCACGGTGTACGCGACGGTGCCGCCCAGGACGGAGTATCGGCTGACCGAGGCCGCCCGGGAACTCGCGCAGACCCTGTCGCTCCTCACCGGCTGGGCCCAACGTCACCAGACGCACGTCCAGCTCTCCCGGCTCGCCTACGACGAGGCCCACTGAAGCCTCGCGGGCGGGCAGCCACGAACTCCTTCGCCGGGTCGGCTCAGGAGCCGAACGCCGCCACGAACTGCTCCACCGACGTCGCCCGGTAGACGGTGTTCGTCCGCTGCACCTCGGCCAGCGGGGCGTGCGACGCCGGGGAGTAGCGGTGCCCCGGGTACACCGTCGGGTTGCCCTTCAGCGCCGCCAGCTGCTGCAGCGAGTGGTACATCTGCGCGGTGTCGCCGCCCGGGAAGTCGGTGCGCCCGCAGCCCTGCAGGAACAGGGTGTCCCCGGCGACGAGCCGGTCGCCGTCCGGGTCCGGCACCAGGAAGCACTGCGAGCCCGGGGTGTGGCCGGGGGTGTGCAGCAGTCGGATCGTGACGTTCCCGACCTTGACGACGTCGTCGTGGTCGTGCGGGGTCAGGTCGGTCGCCGACAGTCCGGTCACCCGGGTCACGTAGTCGGCCTCGGCGCGCTGCACGTGGATCGGCACCGGGTGCGACCCGATCAGCTGCGCGACGCCGACGAGGTCGAAGCCCATCATCGTGCCGCCGACATGGTCGGGGTGGTGGTGGGTGGCGAGCACCCCGGTCAGGCGCATGCCGTCGGCGTCGAGGGTCGCGATCAGCTCGTCGGGGGAGTAGGCCGGGTCGACGACGACGGCCTCGCGGGTCTCGTCGTCGCCGATCAGGTACGAGAAGTTGACCATCTGGGTGGCCACCTGGTCGCCCACGGCGTAGTCCTGGCCCGACAGCAGCTGGCGGAAGTAGAGACCCATGGCCGCGACCCTAGACATAGGGTTCGAGGCATGTCCCACCCCGCCCGGCGCGACACCCTGCGCGCCCTGCTCCCCGCCGCCGGCCTGGACGCGCTGCTGGTCACCGACCTGCTCGACGTCCGCTACCTCACCGGGTTCACCGGCTCCAACGCCGCCGCGGTGATCGCCGCCGACCCGGGGGAGGACCTGCTCTGCACCGACGGGCGCTACCGCGTCCAGGCCGCCGAGCAGTGCCCCGGCCTGGAGATCCTGGTCGAGCGGCCGAGCGCCCCGGCCGCCGCGGCCCGCGTCCGGGCCGGGCGGACCCTCGGCTACGACTCCGCGACGCTCACCGTCGACGGCCTGGCCGCCGTGCGCGACGCCGTCCCCGGCCGCCGGCTGCGCCGGGCACCCGGCCTGGTCGGGCGGCTGCGCGCGGTGAAGGACGCCGACGAGGTCGAGCGGATCGCCGCCGCCTGCGCGTTGGCCGACACCGCGCTGCGCGGCCTGCTCGACGACGGCGGCCTGCGCCCGGGACGCACCGAGGCCGACGTCGCGCGTGAGCTCGACGACCGGATGCGCCGCCTGGGCGCCGACGGCCCCGCCTTCGACACCATCCTCGCCGCGGGCCCGCACTCCGCGGTGCCGCACCACCGCCCCACCGGCACCGAGCTGCGTCGCGGCGACCTCGTCAAGATCGACTTCGGGGCGGCGCTCGACGGCTACCACTCCGACACCACCCGGACGTTCTGCCTGGGCCCGGCCGCGGACTGGCAGCGTGAGCTGCACGCCCTGGTCGACGCCGCGGCGGCGGCCGGGCGGGCCGCGCTGGTCGACGGGGCCTCGGTGACCGCCGTCGACGCGGCGGCCCGGGACGTCGTCACCGCCGCCGGGCACGGCGAACGGTTCCCGCACGGGCTCGGGCACGGGGTCGGGCTCGCGGTGCACGAGCCGCCGTGGCTCGCGACCACCGCCACCGGGCGGATCGACGCCGGAACGGTCGTGACCGTCGAGCCGGGCGTCTACCTCGACGGGCGGGGCGGGGTGCGGATCGAGGACACCCTGCACGTGGCCGGGTGCGGCCCGGCCAGGGCGCTGACCGGGCTGCCCCGCGAGCTCATCGAGATCTGAGCGCCTCCCGCCACGGCACCGTCGCCCCGATCCGCAGCACGGACCGCTCGTACACGCGGGCCCCGGCACGGGCCAGCAACGCCACGACGACGATCATGACCAGCGCCGAGCCGGCCACGTGCCAGGCCGAGACGGTGCCCTGGGCGACCATCAGCGGCATGAGCATCGCCGGGAACGGCGGGATCCACGACAGGACCTGCAGCGCCGTCGCGTCCGGCGAGCCGAGGTACCAGAACGAGACGCCGTACATCGCGAACATCAGCATCATCAGCGGCCCGGTCGTCGAGTTGACGTCCTCCTGGCGCGACACCAGCGACCCGGCTGCGGCGTAGAGGACGGCGAAGAAGGCGTAGCCGAGCACGAACCAGGCCAGCGCCGCGCCGAACACCCCGACCGCGGTGCCGGTGATCGTCAGCAGGCCGGTGGCGAGCCCGGTCGCGATCCCGACGACGCCGTAGAGCAGCAGCTGGACCAGCCCGACCGCGCCGATTCCCGCCACCTTGCCCCAGAGCAGGTCCAGTGGGCGGATCGTGGACAGCAGCAGCTCCACCACCCGGCTGGACTTCTCCTCGACCACACCCATCGCGACGGCCAGCCCGAAACCGACGATCTGCATGAACATCACGATCAGCACCGCGAACGACAGCGCCGAACGCTGCCCGGCCTCCGGGTCGGTGGGATCGAGTGCGTCCACGGTCAGCTCGGCGGGCGGGGTCGCGGCGGCCAGCTGGGACGGGGTCACGCCCACCACGGCGAGCCCGACGCCGGTGGCCCGGTCGGCCAGCGCCGCGTCGAGGACGGCCCGGGTCGCCGGGTCGAGCTCGGAGTCGACGACGGCCGTCGCGCCCGGCCCCGTGCCGTCGCCGAGCAGGGCGACGTCGAGGTCCCCGGCGGCGACGGCGGCCCGGCCGTCGCCGGCGGAGGAGATCTCCCGGACGTCGACGGGTGACCCGAGCCGCTCCGCGGCGGAGGTGACGGCCGCGGCCAGCGACGGGTCCCCGGCGACGCCGACCGAGGGCCGGTCGTCGCCCGTGCCGAACAGCGAGAAGGCGATCATGCTGCCCGCGATGAGCAGGAGCATGATCGCGTTGCTGACCCAGAAGCTGCGTTTGTGCACCTGCACGCGGAACTCGCGACGGGCGACCAGCGCGACCGCGCGCCGCGCGGGCAGGGTGGTGGACGGGGCGCTCATGCGACGACCTCCCGGTACAGATCGGTCAGTGACGGGGTGGTGACGGTGAAGCCGTGCACCGGTCCGGTGGCGAGCGCGGCGGCGAGGATCCGCTGGTCGTCGACGCCGTCGCCGAGCGCCAGCACGGTGCGGCCGCGCTCCTCGGCGAGCACGGTGACCCCGGTCAGCCCGTGCGCCCAGCCGGGCCGGGCGGCGGGGGCGCGCACCTCCAGCCGGGTGCCGCCACCGCGGCGGACCTCGCCGACGGTGCCGACGGTCCGCATCCGGCCGGCCACGAGGATCCCGACCCGGTCGCAGAGCCGCTGCACCAGGTCGAGCTGGTGGCTGGAGAACAGCACCGGCACGCCGGCGCGGGCCTTCTCCCGCAGCACTTCGCTCATCACGTCGACGGCGACCGGGTCCAGTCCGGAGAACGGTTCGTCGAGCACCAGCACGGCCGGGTCGTGCACGAGTGCCGCGGCCAGCTGGACGCGCTGCTGGTTGCCCAGGCTGAGCGCGTCGACGGTGTCGTCGAGCCGGTGGTCGACGCCGAGCTGCTCGGCCCAGCGCAGCACCGCCCGGCGCGCAGCCGCCCGGTCGACGCCGTGCAGCTCGGCCAGGTAGGCGAGCTGCTCACCGACTTTCATCTTCGGGTACAGCCCGCGCTCCTCGGGCATGTAGCCGATCGTGCGGCGGACGTCGAGGTCGATCGGGCGCCCACCGAGACGGACCTGCCCGGAGTCCGCCGCCAGCACGCCCAGGGCGATCCGCATCGTCGTCGTCTTCCCGGCGCCGTTGGAGCCGACGAAGCCGAAGATCTCTCCCGGGCGGACGTCGAAGCTCACCCCGTCCAGGGCGACGGTGCCGCCGTAGCGCTTGGTCAGCGCGTCGATCTCGAGTGTGGCGCCGGTGTCCGCCACCGGCCCGGCCCGGAGCTGCTGCTGTGTGGTCATCGGTCCCTCCCCCGCTGTGGGGACCGACGCTACGAGCCGGGGGTGCCCTCGCGGATCGGCGCGAAGGACGAGATCGGTGCCGCGGCGGGGTCGTCCTCACGGACGAGCGGGCTGCGGGGCAGCACCGCGCGGACCGTCCACCCCTGCCCGTCACCGGGGCCGGTGTACAGCTCGCCGCCGAGCAGCGCGACCCGTTCCCGCATCCCGAGCAGGCCCAGGCGGGAGCCGGTGTCGTCGGGCCGGTGGCCGGTCACCGGGCCGTCGTCGTCGACCTCCACGACGAGCGGCTCGGCGGTGCCGCCGTGGACGACCCGCACCCGGGTGGGGGTGGGCCCGGCATGGCGCAGGGTGTTGGTCAGTGCCTCGGTGACGATGCGCCGCGCGAACAGCTCGGCCTCGCCGGGCGTCGCCGTGGGGGAGCCCTCGACCGTCACCGCGACCGGCAGCCCCGCCGCGCGTGACGGCGCGACCAGGGCCTCCAGCGCGGCGGGGGACAGGTCCGCGCCGTCGGGGTCCGGCCCCAGGTCGGCGAGGGCGGGCAGTGCCTCGGCGACCCGGCGGACCGAGTCCGCGATGTGCCCGAGCGCCTCGGCGCGGGCCGCCGGGTCGGCGGCGAGCCGCGCCGCCCCGGCCTGCACCGCCACTGCGGAGACGTGGTGGGCGACGACGTCGTGCAGGTCGCGGGCCACCCGCAGGCGTTCGCGGGTGAGCGCCTCGCGCACACCGGCCTCGGTGAGCGCGCGTCGCCGGGTCGCGGTGTCGAGCCGGTGGTGGCGGACCGCGACCCCGGCCGCCCACAGCGGCACCACGGACAGGAAGCTGAGCACGACCACCGACGCCGGGGTCCCGAGCCGGTCCCACACCCCCGCCAGGACGCCCCCGGTGAGGACGACCAGCGTCGACACCGCCACCGCCACCGCGGACGTCACGACCGGCGCCGTCGACGCCGCGCCCCACACCAGAAGTGTCCAGGTGGCCTCGGCGAACGTGTTGGAGCCGTCGAGCATGCCCGCGGCGAACGACCCGACCCCGGCGAGCAGCAGCGCCGGCACCGGCGCGGTCCGCCACCACGCGACGAGTGCGAACTGCACCGCCACGACCAGCGCCGCGGCCGGGTTCCCCCACGGCAGCTGCAGCAGGCGCAGGAACCCGTCGACGACCGCCAGCCCGGTGTCCACGTCGCCCGCCGAGGAGACGAGCGCGCCGACCAGCAGAGCCGGGACGACGAACGCGACGAGCGCCCACAGCCCGGCCCGGTCGGGCAGTGGCATCCGGCGACGCCGCGGGGGCGCGGCCGGGGCCGGCACCGGGACGGCGACGGGTCCCGGCTCGGCGGCGGCGGGGGCGCGGAGCACGCCCAGGACCCGGCGCATCGCGGCCAGCACGGACCGGGCCCGTTCCCGCACGGCCCGCAGGTCGGCCTCGGTCGCGTCGGGGCCCAGCGCCCCGGCCTGGGCGACCAGGCGGCGCAGACCGCTGAGCACGCCACCGCCGATCTCCTCGGCGATCCGGGACCGCTCGGCGCCCAACGCGGTGCCGTGCTGCAGCCGGTCGGTCTCGGCCCGTTCGCGGTCGGCGCGCAGCGCCGCGGACCGGCTCCAGCGCCCCGCGACGGTGGCGATCACCAGCATCGGCATCACCACCATCGCGCCGCCGACGATCAGACCGCGTCGGTCGCCACGTCCGGCGAGACCGGCAGGCGCAGCAGCCAGGCCAGTCCGAGCGAACCGAGCCAGGGCAGAGCCACCCACGCCGCAGCGCCGACCGGTCCGCGCTGCGGCGCCCGTGCGACGGAGAAGGCGAGCAGCGGCCACACCAGCGCCGCGGCCCCACCGAGGAACGCGATCCCCGGGGCGGAGCTCACGGCCAGGACCAGATAGGCACGCCGTGGCCGCCGGCGGCGCAGCAGCATCGCCGCGGCCGCCGCCAGGCTCAGCCCCACCGCCAGGGCCACCTCCAGCGGCAGCGGCAGCCGGTGGACGTAGCCGTAGCTGTTCACGACCAGGGTCGTCACCATCTCCTGGGCGACGAGGATCAGCGCCAGCACCGCGAGCGCGACGTCCCCGGCGCGGCTGCCGGGCAGTGGCGCCGGGCGAGCGTCCGCGCCGGGCTCAGCCGTCGGCACCGGCCGCCCCCACCAGCCCGTGCTCGTAGGCGAACACCACCAGCTGGACCCGGTCGCGCAGCCCCAGCTTGGTGAGCAGGTTCGACACGTGGGTCTTGACCGTCGTCCCGCCGAGCACCAGCCGGTCGGCGATCTCGGCGTTGGACAGCCCGGCGGCGACCAGCCCGAGCACCTCCCGCTCCCGCTCGGTCAGCGCGGCGGCGGGCCCGGCCTGCGCGGGCGGGTCGGTCGGGACGAACGAGCCGACGAGCTGCCGCGTGACCGACGGCGCGAACAGCTCGTGCCCGGCGTGCACGGTGCGCACCGCGACCTGCAGGTCCTCCGGCTCGACGTCCTTCAGCACGAAGCCGGACGCGCCGGCCCGCAGCGCGTCGTAGACGTGGCGGTCCAGGTCGAAGGTCGTCACCACCAGCACGCGGATGCCGGGGTCGCGCAACGCGCGGATCCGCCTGGTCCCCTCGATGCCGTCGGTGCCGGGCATCCGCACGTCCATCAGGACGACGTCCGGACGCAGGGTCTCGGCCAGCTCGGCGGCCTCCGCGCCGTCCCCTGCCTCCCCGACGACGTCGATGTCCGGTGCCGCCGCCAGCACCGTCCGCAGCCCCGCCCGCACCACGGCCTGGTCGTCGGCCACCACCACCCGCACCGTCATGGCGCCCATCCTGGCAGGTCGCCCGCCCCTCGGGCGGGCCGGCGAACCCGGTGGCGGTACCCTGACCGACGCACGAATCCGAGATCCGAGCAGGAGAGCGCGCACGTGGCGACCACGAACGACCTGAAGAACGGCCTGGTCCTGAACATCGAGGGCCAGCTGTGGACCGTGACGGCGTTCCAGCACGTCAAGCCCGGCAAGGGCGGTGCGTTCGTTCGCACCACGCTGAAGAACGTGATGTCCGGGAAGGTCGTGGACCGGACCTTCAACGCGGGCACCAAGGTCGACACCGCGACGGTGGACCGCCGCGACATGACCTACCTGTACCGCGAGGGCACCGACTTCGTCTTCATGGACGCCGACACCTTCGACCAGATCCCGATCCCGGAGAAGGCGGTCGGCGACGCCGCGCGCTACCTGCTGGAGAACGCCACCGCCCAGGTGTCGCTGCACGAGGGGGAGCCGCTGTTCGTCGAGCTCCCGACCTCGGTCGAGCTGGTCATCTCCCACACCGACCCGGGCCTGCAGGGCGACCGCTCCACCGGCGGCACCAAGCCCGCGACCCTGGAGACCGGCGCCGAGATCCAGGTGCCGCTGTTCCTGGAGAGCGGCACCAAGGTCAAGGTCGACACCCGGGACGGCCGTTACCTCGGCCGCGTGAGCTGAGGTGCGCGCACGCACCAAGGCCCGCAAGCGGGCACTGGACATCCTGTTCGAGGCCGAGGCCCGCGGTGAGGACGCGCTGTCCGTGCTCACCGCGCGCCGCGAGACCGACGACGCGCCGCCCGTCCAGGACTACGCGGCGCGGCTCGTCGAGGGCGTCGCCACCCACCAGGAGCGGATCGACCAGCTGATCGCCGAGCACGCCGAGGGCTGGGACGTCGACCGGATGCCCGCGGTCGACCGCGGGCTGCTGCGGCTCGGGATCTACGAGCTGCTGTGGGTCGACGACGTCGACGACCCGGTCGCGATCACCGAGGCCGTCGAGCTGGCCCGGACGCTGTCGACCGACGACTCCCCGCGCTACGTCAACGGGGTGCTGGGCCAGATCTCCGACATCGCCGAGCACCTGCGCGCCACGCTCTAGTTGTGATGTCCAGGGAGGTTGGTCAGCCTGGTGACTGGTGGCTGGCCGCCGATGGCGGAGTGAGCGCGGTGGTGATTGTAGAAGTGCAGCCAGCCGGGTAGGGCGTCGTTGCGTTGGCGGGTCGACTCATAGAGTCGGGCGTAGGCCCAGCCGTCGGCCAGGGTCC
>NZ_VRMC01000122.1:0-11117 GCF_008369905.1 Pseudonocardia sp. EV170527-09 | reverse complement strand
TGCCGGCACAGCAGCGGAGCCGCTGCCCGGAGGGACGGGGACGTTCGCGCCGACGGAGACGCCGGGTTGCGGCCCCGGCGGCCGGACCGGCGGCCGGACCCGCTGCCGGACCCGGTGGCGGGCCCTCACCCGTCGTCCCGCTGCCGAACGGACCGGCGCCGGGCACCGGTGGAGGGGGCGTCCCGGCCCCGGGCTTCGGCACCTCGCCCGCTCCGGACCGCACGCGGATCCCGTCCCGGGCCCCGGTGCCGGATGCCGCCCGTACCCGCGAGGACCTCGCACGCCGGTTCGGCGACCAGGCCCGGCGGCAGCAGCTCGTCCGGCCCGTCGCGGAGCCCCGCCCCGGCGGGACCGGCCCCTATGGTGGCGGCACCGGAGCGGGCCGCGGCGGCTTCGGCTCCCCGTTCGGGGAGTCCCGCGGCACCGCGCGGCTGCCGGGGGCGTCGGCCGAGCCGCACCCTCCGGGAAGCCGTGTGGGGTCCGGGACGGCGTGGGGCACCGAGCCCCGTACCGCCGGCCCGCGGAGTGGCGGTGCGGCCGAACCGTGGACCGGCACCCGGGCGGCGGAGGCACGGGGTGGCGCCGGCTACGGCCCGATGGCCGGTGGTGTCCCGGGAGGCCGTGCGGACGGGCAGGATCACCGCAACCGCTACGTCGTCCCCACCGACGAGGTGTTCGACGTCGGTGTCACCGCGACCGACGCCGTCCTCGCCCCCGAGGACCCCGGCCGCTGATCAGCCCGGCAGCACCGGTCGCCACGGCTCGGTGTGCTTGTACCAGGCCCAGCGCTTGATCTCCCGCGGGTGCGGGACGTCGTCCCGGACGGGCGTCGCACCCGTCGTCCCGATCTGGATCGCCCGCCCGGTCGCTCCGGTCACCCCGCGCCCCGCACGCACCTGGACCCCCTCCGGCCCTGCGTCGACGACGAGCGTCTTCACGCGGCCGTGCAGCACCCGCGTCGCATCGCAGTAGGCCTCGCCGTAGAGGTCGGGGATCTCCCCGCGGCCGGCGAGGACGCCGCCGTTGTCGTCGCGCACCAGCGGCATCTCGCGTGCGGTGCCGGACCGGGCCAGGGCGACGGCGTCGTCGAACCGGGTCGGGAGGCCCCAGTTCGCGGCGGCGCGGGACCGGCGCGACACCGGCAGGTAGGCGACCTCGGTGTCGAGGGCGTCGCGCCGCAGCAACCGGACCAGGACGGCGGCGAGGTCGGCGTCGTCACCGTGCACGATGAGCCGCCGCGCCTGGAGGAGGGCGTCGACCTCCGCCTTCCCGGGGCGCGGACCCACGGTGACCGAACGCACCGCGGGATCGGACACCAGCGACGACGGTGGGCGTTCCCGCCGCGCGCCGGGCCGGATACCGTGGAAGGGAAGACGGTGACGCCGCTGCGGCAGGCAGTCGAGGAGCACCGCTTCGGGATCGGTCGGAACCACTGATCGAGTACCCTCCTCGCCGCGGAAACCGGAAATCACGCCCGGGTCCGCGACCGTGACGAGCGTGTGTGAACTGGAGTCTCTTACATGCCCGCAATCGTGTTGATCGGCGCCCAGTGGGGCGACGAGGGCAAGGGCAAGGCGACGGACCTGCTGGGCGGACAGTTCGGCTGGGTCGTCCGCTACCAGGGCGGCAACAACGCCGGCCACACCGTCGTCACGCCGGACGGTCGCGACTTCGCGCTGAAGCTCATCCCGTCCGGGATCCTGTCCCCGGGCGTGAAGAACGTGATCGGCAACGGGGTCGTCGTGAACCCCGAGGCGCTGATCGAGGAGAAGGCGGGCCTGGAGCGGCGCGGCGTCGACACCTCCGGCCTGCTGATCTCGGCCGACTCGCACTTGATCATGCCGTACCACGTGGCGATCGACCGCGTCACCGAGCGCTACCTGGGCAAGGCCAAGATCGGCACCACCGGCCGCGGCATCGGCCCGGCGTACCAGGACAAGGTCGCCCGGGTCGGCGTCCGCGCCGCGGACCTGCTCGACGAGAAGATCCTGCACCAGAAGGTCGAGGCCGCGCTCGAGCTGAAGAACCAGATCCTGGTCAAGGTCTACAACCGGCGCGCGCTGGACTTCAACGAGGTCGTCGACACCGTCCTGGAGCAGTCGAAGGAGTTCGCCGACAAGATCGTCGACACCCGGCTGCTCCTGAACGAGGCCCTGGAGCGCGGCGAGACGCTGCTGCTGGAGGGGTCGCAGGGCACCCTGCTCGACGTCGACCACGGCACCTACCCCTTCGTGACCAGCTCGAACCCGACCGCGGGCGGCGCGTCGGTCGGGTCCGGCATCGGCCCGAACAAGATCACCCGCGTGATCGGGATCCTGAAGGCCTACACCACCCGCGTCGGCTCCGGCCCGTTCCCGACCGAGCTGCACGACGAGATGGGCGAGTTCCTCCGCAAGACCGGCGGCGAGGTCGGCGTGAACACCGGCCGTGCGCGGCGCTGCGGCTGGTTCGACGCCGTCATCGGGCGCTACGCGGTGCGGGTCAACGGCATCACCGACCTCTTCCTGACCAAGCTGGACGTGCTGTCCGGGCTGGAGTCGATGCCGATCTGCGTCGGCTACGAGGTCGACGGCCATCGCGTCGACGAGATGCCGATGACCCAGACCGGCTTCCACCACGCCGTCCCGGTCTACGAGGAGATGCCCGGCTGGGTCGAGGACCTGTCCGCCGCTCGCACCTGGGAGGACCTGCCGGCCAACGCCCAGGCCTACGTGGCGCGGATCGAGGAGCTCACCGGTGCGCCGGTGTCCGCGATCGGCGTCGGCCCCGGACGGGACCAGACGATCACCCGCTGAGCCGACACACCGGCAGCCCGGGCCCCGTCGGGTCCGGGCTGCTGCTGCCGTCCCGCGTCCCACCCCCGGCCGTGTCCGGCGGGCCGGGGACGGTTTCGCCTACCCGCCGTCGCGCTGACGCCGTCGCTCCTCGCGGACCGGGGTGGCCAGCACCGCGGCCAGCGGCGCGACCGCGGCGATCGCGAAGGCCGCCGCGTAGCCGGTCGTGCCGACCAGCAGACCCAGGGCCGACGGGACGACCGAGGCGACGGCGTTCTGTCCGGTGTTCTGCACGCCCAGCGCACGCCCGGACCAGGCCGGGCCGGCGATCTCGGCGGTGCTGGTGAACGCCAGGCCGTTCGGGGCGACGGTGACGACCGCTCCGACGGCCAGCATCGTCACCGCCAGCCACCCGGCGACGGCGTCGCCGAGGGCGAACAGCAGCAGCACCAGGGTGGCGGCCACCGCGACCTGGCGCATCGGGCGCAGCCGCGACCCGACCCGGTCCGACCAGACCCCGGTCGCGATCCGCCCGGCCGCGCCGGCGACCTGGCCGCACGCGACGAAGGCGCCCGCCGCGGCGACGTGCCAGCCCTGCTCCCGGACCAGGTACTCGGTGCCGAACGCCGACACCGCGAACTGCGAGACGACCAGCAGGGCGCTGGCGCCGTGCACCCGCCACAGCACGGACGTCCGGTACGGGGACCGTTCCGGCTCCGCACCGGCAGGCCGCTGCGGTCGGGGCGGATCCGGGGCCAGCGTCAGCACCAGCACCGCCGCGACCAGGCACAGCACCGCGGGCAGCGCCAGCGCCCGGAACGGCCCGACGGCCGCGCCGAGCGTCGGCAGCGTCAGGCCCGCCACCGCGACCCCCAGCGGCTGCGAGGTCTGCCGGATGCCCATCGCGGTCCCGCGTTCGTGGACGGCGAACCACCCCATCACCATCCGGCCGCTGGCGGCGAACACCGACGCGGCCCCCGCGCCGCCGAGCCCGAGCAGCACCAGCAGCACCGGGCCCGGCCCGAGCGGGAGCAGCGCGGCCATCCCGACGGCCAGCGCGCACAGCACGAGCCCGATCGTCATCACGCCGCGTTCGCCGGACCGGTCCGCGGCCGCCCCCCACAGGACGAGGGTGCACAGCAGGCCCGCCGTCGGGGCCCCGACGTAGGCCCCGACCTGGGCCAGCGTCAGCCCGGCCGAGTCGCGCAGCAGCGGCACCACGAACGGCAGCCCGTAGACGAACGAGCAGGCCGCCGTCTGCGCGAACACCCCCACCGCGAGCACCAGCCAGCGACGCCGGGTGCGGGTCACGTCGACGGAGGTCATGTACCCACGCTAAGCATCTGTCCCACGATCCGGCCATTCCTTCCCGAATCGTGGGACGACGTGCGGTGGGGTCAGGAGGCGCAGTTCCCGGTGTCGGCGGGGGACGAGGCGCCGCTCGCAGCCACGTTCAACGCCTGCCCGACCTGCTCGGCGGTCAGCACGAAACCGGTCTCGGTGTCGTCCAGCGCGGCGCCGAACACCACGCCGACCACCCGCCCGTCGGGGGTGATCATCGGACCGCCGGAGTTCCCGGAGCGCACCACTGCGCGGACGGTGTAGACGTCGCGCAGCACGCTGCCCTGCTCGTAGATGTCCGGTCCGCGGAGCCGGATCCGCTCACGGATCTTGCCCGGGGTGACGGTGTACGGGCCGTCCAGCGGGTAGCCCAGGATGATCACGTCGTCGCCGACGGCGGCCGGGTCCGGGCTGAACTGCAGCGGCTGCTCGTCGAGGTCGGGCACGTCGAGCACGGCCACGTCGACCTCGGGGTCGTAGTAGACGACCTGGGCGTCGAGCTGGCGGGTCCGTCCGCTGGAGGTCGTCACCTCGACGGTGGTGCTGGAGGTCCCGGCGACGACGTGCGCGTTGGTCATCACCCGCTGCGGGGCGACGACGAACCCGGTCCCCTCCAGCGCGCGACGGCAGGACGGGGCGCGCCCGCGCACCTTCAGCACCCGGTCACGGACCTCGGTGACCACCGGGGACTGCGCGAGCGCGGAGTCCGGCGGGCCGACCGCGGCGACCGGCGTCCGCGAGAACGGGCTGACGACGTCGGGGAAGCCGGAGTCGTCGAGGAGCTGGCGCAGCTCGGCGGGGAGCTTGCGTGCCGCGTCCGGCATCACGTCGTCCACCCCGGCGAGCACCCGCGAGTCGCGCAGGCCGCTGGTCAGGGTGGAGAAGCTCGTCGAGGACAGCGGCAGCGCGATCAGCCAGGCCGCCACCACCACCGCGACCGCCTGCACGCCGGCGCCCAGCGTGGAGTCGACCTTCAGGGTGCCCTCGCCGCGGATCCGGTCGCGGATGAACCGTCCGAGATAGACGCCCGTCGCCTCACCGAGCGCGACGAGCAGCACCACCACACCGATCCCGAGCAGCACCTTCCCCTGCTGGGACTCCACCTGCCCGGCCAGCAACGGGGCGAGCCGCAGCCCCAGCACCGCGCCGGTCAGCACACCGGCGAACGACAGCAGTGCCACCGCGACCCCGTGCCGCCAGCCGGAGGCCGCGGCCAGTAGAGCGAGGATCACGACGACGACGTCGACCCAGCTGATGCTCACCGGTCCACCACACCGTGGTCGTCCACCCGGACTCCTTCCGGTTCGTGCCGCCGGGCCCGGGCCCAGGCGTCGTCGAGATCGAGGACCCGGCCGGCGTCCC
Organism: Pseudonocardia sp. EV170527-09; assembly: GCF_008369905.1. Lineage (NCBI taxonomy): Bacteria > Bacillati > Actinomycetota > Actinomycetes > Pseudonocardiales > Pseudonocardiaceae > Pseudonocardia > Pseudonocardia sp. EV170527-09. Next base: position 5,640 of record NZ_VRMC01000122.1, on the reverse strand, counting down.
ACGGACGCTCCCAACCGGACCGCTGCAGCAGCGCGGACAGCAGGCCCGCGGTGAAACCCCAGACCATCAGGCCCGCGGCGTCGAAGGCGGGGCCGGTGTGCCCCCTGGGCCCGCGCACGGTGAACCGGTTCGCCGGGTCGGTCAGGACCGCCACCGGGACCCGGACGACCCGGGCGACCTCGGCGGCGTCGACCACCCGCACCGGCGACGGCGACGCCCAGTGCGCCAGCACCGGGGTCACCAGGAAGCCGGTGGGCGGGATGAACAGGTCCGGCAGGGCGGCCAGCGGCACGACCCCCGACGGGTCCAGCCCGGTCTCCTCCCGGGCCTCCCGCAGGGCGGCGTGCACCGGGCCGGTGTCGGTCGGGTCGAGCCTGCCGCCGGGGAAGGCGACCTGCCCGGCGTGCGAGCGCAGCGTCGCCGCGCGCTCGGTGAGCAGCACGTCCGGACCCCCGGACTCCGCGTCGGTGAACAGCATCAGCACCGAGGCCCGACGCGGTTCGCCGCTGTCGGGCGGCAGGCGCCGCCACCCGAACCAGGCCGGGTCCAGGCCCAGCGCCCCGTCGACGAGCGGGCGCAGCGACGCCGGGGTCGCCGAGGGGTCGGGCTCGGGCACCCGCGGAATGTCTGCGTGCGCGGTCACCGGAACCGCTCCACGGCGGCCGCGACGTCGTCGGCGGTCCGGAACGGGACGGGCGGGTCCACCATCGCGACGCCGCCGTCCGCGCGGGTCACGTAGCTGACCGGCAGCAGCGGCGGGGTGTCCAGCGCGCGGCGCACGGCCCGCTGCGGGTCGGTCACGGCCGGCAGGGTGACCCCCAGCTGCGCGGAGAGGGTCAGCGCGGCCACCGGGTCGTCCTGCACGTCGACGGTGAGCACCGGCAGTGCGCCGGGCCGCTGCGCGTAGGCCTGCAGTGCGGGCAGCTCCTCGCGGCACGGCACGCACCACGACGCCCAGAAGTTGACCAGCGTCGGACGCCCGGCCAGGGCGGCGCCCAGGTCGGTGCGGCCGTCGGCGCCCAGGCACGGCACGGTGATCCCGGCGAGCGGACCGGCCGGTGCGGCGCCGGACGGGACCGGGCAGGGGGCCAGCCGGGCCGAGGCACGCGCGGCGGCCAGCGCCTGCTGGTCCGCGGCGGCGAGGTCGGTCTCGGGCCGGTCGGCCGGGGCCGCGCTCGCCGCGGGGCCGCTGCCGGCGCCCCCGCCCGTGGTGGATCCCGCGGGCCACAGCGCCCAGACCGCGATCGCCACCAGGACGACGACGACCACGGTCGACACGATCTCGGAGCGGGAGGCGCCTGTCCTGGTCACCGGCCGTCCCCGGAGGGCCCCGCGATCCCCGCGAGTGCGAGCAGATGGTCCCGTTCCGGCCCCTTGACCAGCGCCGCGGCCTCACCCGGATCGGTGGGGCCGAGGCCGAAGGCGGGGCAGTCCGCAGCGAGCGTGCAGGCGCCGCAGGCCGGTTTGCGGGAGTGGCAGACCCGGCGCCCGTGGAAGATCACGTGGTGGGACACGATCGTCCAGTCCCGGCGCGGGACGAGCTCGCCGATCGCGTGCTCGACCTTGACCGGGTCCTCCTCGGTCGTCCAGCCCCAGCGGCGCACCAGGCGTCCGAAGTGGGTGTCGACGGTGATCCCGGGGACGCCGAACGCGTTGCCGAGGATGACGTTCGCGGTCTTGCGTCCGATGCCCGGCAGTTTCACCAGCTCGTCCAGCGTCGACGGCAGCTCTCCGCCGTGCCGCTCGACGACGGCGGCCCCCAGCCCGATCAGCGACGTCGCCTTGTTCCGGTAGAAGCCGGTGGACCGGATCAGCTCCTCGAGCTCGGTCCGGTCGGCGCCGGCGTAGTCCGCGGCGGTGGGGTACCGGGCGAACAGCGCCGGGGTGACCTGGTTGACCCGCTCGTCGGTGCACTGCGCGGACAGGATCGTCACGACGGCGAGATCGAGCGGGGTGGTGAAGTCCAGCTCGCAGTGCGCGTGCGGGTAGGCCTCGGCCAGCGCCCGGAGGATGCGGTTGACCCGGCGTGCCCGCCCGATCGGGCTCTCCCCGGCCGCGACGCGCGCGGCCAGACCGGCCGCGGCGCGGGGGGTGGGCCGTGACGCCCGCGACGTCCGTCCGGCGGAGGTGCTCACGTGACCGAGCGTACGGGTGGGCACCGACAGTCGTGTCACGGTGTCGCGCCGTGCCCCGCTCGTCGCCGGATGCGGTCCGGTCCGCGTCGCAGCGTGGTCGGCCGCCCGGCGCGGCGATGCGTCCGACGAGCGGTGCCCGCCCCCGGTCGGGTGTGCGCCGAACGGGCTATGAGATCACGAACGCGTCACGAAGCCCCCGACGCGACCACCCCCGACCGGCCGGGCTCCGAACCCGTACGAGAGGATCGGAGTTGCCATGACTGCCTGGTTGAGCGTTCTCGTCCCGCTGCTCGTGATGTTCTTCGCGCTCGGCATGGAGCGCGTGGAGTCCCGCATGCGGGAGTCCACCGTGCGTCAGGACGAGCTGGACGAGATGCTCGAACAGCCCCGGCCGGACGAGGTCCGTGCCCTGTTCCGGTCCGGCACGGGCCGCGCGCTGGAGCTGTTCCGGCTGCGCAACCGGCGCCGTCGGGGGGCTCGTCGGAGCCAGGTCCCGTCGGCCTGACAAGATCGGGTGCAGGAGGCGCTACAGCGCCCCGCGACGAATCGGACCCGATCGGATGTCAATCCGATCGGGCCAGTGGTGCGCACGTGTGTGGCGAAGACCTCTACACTGACGCGCCGACGACCCGCCGTGACGACACGGCCGGTGAACGAGGAGCATTGCAGTGGACGAGGTTCTGATCCGGGCAGGGATCTTCCAAGGTGTGGAGCCCCAGGCCGCCGAGGCGCTGGCGGAAGCTCTGGAGACTGCCGAGTTCTCCCGCGGGCAGGTCATCTTCTCCGAGGGAGAGCCCGGTGACCGCCTCTACATCGTGTCGGGTGGGAAGGTGAAGCTCGGCCGGAAGTCCCCCGACGGCCGGGAGAACCTGCTCATGGTGGCCGGTCCGTCGGACATGTTCGGCGAGCTGTCGATCTTCGACCCGGGCCCGCGGACGTCCTCGGCGACCGCGGTCACCGAGGTGCGCTGCTACACCATGGACCGCAGCGCGCTGCGCGAGTGGATCGGCAAGCGGCCGGAGATCGCCGAGCAGCTGCTGCGCGTGCTGGCCCGCCGCCTGCGCCGCACCAACAACATGCTCGCCGACCTGATCTTCACCGACGTGCCGGGCCGGGTGGCGAAGTCGCTGCTGCAGCTCGCGCGCCAGTTCGGCTCCCAGGAGTCGGGTCTGCTGCGGGTCACCCACGACCTCACGCAGGAGGAGATCGCCCAGCTCGTCGGCGCCTCCCGCGAGACCGTGAACAAGGCGCTCGCCGACTTCGCGCACCGCGGCTGGCTGCGGCTGGAGGGCAAGAGCGTGCTGATCCTGGAGCCGGAGCGGCTCGCGCGACGCGCTCGCTGAATTCTCTGGTACGGACGTCCCAGAACATGTGATCCTGGGGCGTGCCCGCCGCCCTCTCCGACTACCGCGCCGCCCCTGGGGACCCCCGGGGCGGCCGCTCCGGTCTGCGCCTCCGTCCTCGGTCGGTTCCCGATCGCGATGCACAGCCTCGCCACGTTGCTCTACGTCCGCGAGGTCCACGGCTCCTACGCCGTCGCCGGAGCGGTCTCCGCGGCGCTGCTCGTCGGGACCGCCGTCGGTACGGTCGTGCAGGGGCGGGTGCTGGACCGGCTGGGCCCGACCCGGCCGATGCTGGTGCTCGTCGCGGTGTACCTGCTGTGCGTCACCGGGCTGGTGCTGAGCATCGAGTTCCGGGCGGCACTGCCGCTCGCCGTGGCGGTCGCGGTCGTCACCGGTCTCGCGACGCCGGCGTTCGAGGGGTCGTCACGGGCGCTGTGGTCGGACCTGACCCCGCCCGGGCCGCGCCGCGAGGCCGCCTACACCTACGAGGCGATCAGCCTCGAGATCTTCTTCATCATGGGGCCCGCGCTGGCCGCCGTGCTGGTGGTGGCGACGCCGTGGCCGGGCACCGCGCTCGTCGCCGCGGCGACCGCGGAGATCGTCGGCACCACCTGGTTCGCGCTCACCGCCGCCGTACGTCGCCGTTCGGCCCGCATCCGCGCCGAGCGCGCCGACGGGTCGCTGCCGGTCGAGGCCGGGCTACTCGGGGTGTTCCGGCGGCCCGGGCTGCGGACGGTGGCGCTGGCGTCGCTCGGCTTCGGGCTGGTGGCGGGGACCGCCGAGGTCGGCGTGATCGCCGCGACCGCGTTCGCCGGTTCGCCCGCCGCCGGCGGGCTCCTGCTCTCGCTCTGGTCGGTGGTCTCGGTGCTGACCGGGGTGCTCTACGGGATGCGGCCCTCTGGCCGCGGCCGCTGCACCTGCGGCTGCCGGTCCTGCTCGCCGGCTTCGCCGTCCTGGTGACGGCGATGGGGCTCGTCTCCCCGCTCGGTTCGTTGGTGCTGCTGGCCGTGGTGATGATGGCGGCAGGCGCGCTGATCACCCCGCAGGTCACCGCGCACTCCCTCGGCGTCGAGCAGACCGCTCCGGCCGGGGCGGCGACCGAGGCGTTCAACTGGATGGTGATGGCCGCGGTGCTCGGTGTCTCGGTCGGGCAGGCGCTGTCCGGGGTCACGATCGACCTCGTCGGGCCCGGCGGGTACGCGGCGGGCGGCGCCCTGGGGCTGCTGGTCGCGGGGTTGCTGTGGCTTCGTCGCGGCTCGGTCGCCGACACCGAGCCCCCCGTCGTCGCGGCCGGGAGCCCGGCGTGAGCGGCGCTGGGGAGCTGCGGCGGCTGCGCGACGTCGTCGCCGGTGACATGGCCGGTGCGGACGTCGCGCACGACCTCGGGCACCTCGACCGGGTCGCCGGGCTGTCGGCCCGGCTGGCGGTGCGGGAGGGGCTCGACGGGTTCGTCGCCGCCGTCGCCGCGTACGTGCACGACCACCACCGGGCGGCCGAGGCCCGGCTCGGCCGGGTCGTCGCGCCCGCGGAGGTCCGCGATGACGCCCGGGACGCACTGCGCCGCGGCGGGGTCGCCGAGCAGCTGTGGGCCCCGGTGCTCGACGCCGTCGAGGCCACCGGTCGGTACTCGTTCTCCGAGGCGGCCACCGCGCCCACCGCGGACCGGATCGCCGCCTGCCTGCACGACGCCGACATGCTCGACGCGATGGGCGCCACCGGCATCGCCCGCGCGTTCGCCTACGGCGGCGCGATCGGCGAGCCCCTGTGGGACCCGGGTGCGGGCGTCGCGCGCGGTGGCTACCGGTCCGGGCCGACCGGCTCGGTCGTCGCCCACTTCCACGAGAAGCTGCTCCGGCTGCGCGGCGAGCTGCGTACCGCCGCCGGCCGCGAGATGGGCGAGCGGCGGCACGCGGCCCTGGAGGAGTTCCTGCGCCGGTTCCGTGAGGAGTGGATCGACGCCCACGGCGATGAAGGCGGCGCCCCGCCCGAGGTCTAGATGTGATGTCCAGGGAGGTTGGTCAGCCTGGTGACTGGTGGCTGGCCGCCGATGGCGGAGTGAGCGCGGTGGTGATTGTAGAAGTGCAGCCAGCCGGGTAGGGCGTCGTTGCGTTGGCGGGTCGACTCATAGAGTCGGGCGTAGGCCCAGCCGTCGGCCAGGGTCC
>NZ_VRMC01000121.1:0-11618 GCF_008369905.1 Pseudonocardia sp. EV170527-09 | reverse complement strand
AGCCCAAGGAGATCGCCGACGCGCTCAACCTCGACGCCGGGACCGTGCGCCAGACCTGCCGACGCATGCAGGCCGACCACCAGCTCCACGCCGCACCCGGCGGCACCTACCGACCCGCCGACGCCGTCCCGGGTGACAGCGGTGACGGCCGTGACAGCCCCGGCCGAGAACCGCTGTCACTGCTGTCACCACGTCACTGCGACCCCGCTGACCTGGGAGAACACCAGTGACAGCCCTACCGCGGCGCAGTGACACCCGTGGCCCACCACCCCGGGCCCGCTGCTGTCACACCGTCACCCGAACTGCTCTGACCTGCGCGAACCCGCTGTGACACCCGAGTGACACCACTACCCCCGCTGTCACTCCCGCCCGGATGGAGACCACCTTGAGCCGGCCGCCCGCCCACCTCACCGTCACCGACCTCTGCACCGAACTCGGCATCTCCCGATCCACGTTCTACGACTGGCGCGCCAAAGGACGCGCACCCCGCTGCATCAAGCTCCCCAACGGCGAGATCCGCATCCGCCGCACCGACTTCGAAAACTGGCTCGACAGCCTGGAAGAGGTGGCCGCCTGATGGCGACCACTTTCGAGGTGCGAATCTGGGACATTCAGACTCGCTACAAGGTGGAGGACGGAAAACGCAAGCCAATTCGTTACGTAGTTCGGTGGATGCTGGAGCCGGGCGGACGTTTTCAGAGGTCGTTCAAGATTCGCGCTCAGGCTGACAGCTTTCGATCGGAATTGCTCACCGCTGCCCGGCAGGGGCAGGCATTCGATGTCGAGCATGGAATTCCATCGGCGGCCCTGCGCGAGTCGGTAAATATGAGCTGGATCGAGTTTGCGCGGGACTAGGCTGACATGAAGTGGAAGGAGAGTGCGCCGAAGACTCGCAAGAGCACCGCGGACAATCTAATCGCGATCTCGCGAGCAGTGTTCCACGGTCGACCCGGCGAGCCGGAGCGTCGCCTCATGGGGGTGGCCCTCCGGCTGGCGTTCAATCCTGCAGCACGGGCTCGACCTATTTCCGTAGAGATCGAAAAGGTGACCCGCTGGCTGGACCGTTCGTCTCCGACGGTCTCGGAGGTCGCCAAGCCCGTGAAGCTGCGCCACCTGTTGTCCGAGATCGAGAGGACTGCCAACGGGGACCGGTGTGCGAAGAACACGATCCGTCTTCGTCGGACGACACTTCGAAACGCTATGGACTATGCGGTTGAGAAAGGTTTGCTCGCTGTCAATCCCGTTGGCGAGATGAAGGTGAAGCGAAACAAGGTCGCCCTGCGTGAGATCGACCAGCGAAGCGTCGTCAATCCGGTCCAGGCGCGCACACTTCTTCGTTTCGTTGAGGACGATTCGCCGAGACTGCTCGCCTTCTTTGCGTCGATGTACTACGCGGCTCTACGTCCCGAGGAGGCGGTCAACCTGCGTGAGCAGAACCTGACCCTTCCGGACGAGGGATGGGGAGAGATCGCGTTGAGGCGAGCGGCGCCGGAAGTCGGTGCGGAATGGACCGACCACGGAACCCCAGGTGAGGAGCGGGAGCTGAAACATCGGGGGGTGGGTGAGGGCCGAATCGTTCCTTGCTCTCCGGCTCTCGTTGGGCTGCTCCGGGCGCACATCGCTCGCTACGGCACGACTCCTGACGGCCGGTTGTTTCGGGCGATGAGGAGCGACGCGCCGCTGTCCAGCAGCGTCTACGGGAGAGCTTGGGAGCGGGCGCGAACCGCGACGTTCACAGAGCAGGTTCTCGCCTCTCCGTTGGCGAAGCGGCCCTACGACCTGCGCCACGCGGCGGTCTCGACATGGCTTAACGCGACGGGAGACCCCACCAGGGTGGCGGAGTGGGCCGGGCACACCGTGAGCGTGCTCCTGCGGGTCTACGCCAAGTGTCTCGACGGCGGCGAGGCGGAGGCGCGCCGCCGGGTCGCCGAGCGGCTGGACGGGGCGTGAGCGAGGCCCCCGTGGGTCATGCGTGGGCCGCCGGTCGCTCCACCACGGATACCCATGACTGTTACAGCACGTCAGAGACGGTGTGAGTCGGGAAGCGGCGGCTGGCTGTAAATCCGTCGGCGTAGCCTTCCCAGGTTCGAATCCTGGACCAGCCACAGCAGGTGAAAGAGACCCCCGACCTGCGGAAACGCCGGAACCGGGGGTCTCTTTCGTTGTCCGGGTCCGTCCGGCTGTGACCGGGCTTCTACGGGTGTTCACGGACGCATCACGGACGCGATCATGAACGGCCGTCGCGGAGAGCCTGCTCGACTCGGCGGCGCAGGGCGTCGTCCTGACCGGCGATGCACTTCGCGTAGACCCGCAGCAGGACGTTGACGCTGTGCCCGGCCCACTGGGCGACCTGAGTAGCCGGGACGCCCCCGTTGAGCCACGTCGACACCGCAGCGTGCCGAGGTCGTACGGACGGTGGGCGAGCGGCGAGGTGGCCTCCTCCGGCGAAAGCGCGGCCAGCCGGGCAGCAGCCCACAGACGCCCGTAGTGGCTCTCGGACAGAGCACCGCCACGGGCCCCGCGGAACAGGCGACCGTCCAACGTGGTGCCGTGCTCGGCCAGGTGCTCGCGCAGGACCGCGGTCAGCTCCGGCGGCTCGGGACCACCCGCACCTCGTCCACGCTGCGGTGCTTGGGCTGACGCGGTTCCCGGCTGGTTGCGGACTCGCTCCACGACCGACCGGCGGCCGGATCCGACGTGCTCAGGTACAGCTCGCCTCACCCGGACTCCGGTAGCGCCAACGCCTCCTTGCGAAGATCCACAGCCTCACCGGGGCGCAGAGCGGCGTAGTACATGACCGCGAAGAACGCGACGAGTGGCGGGGCTGAGCGCAGTTGCCGAACAGCCGCGAACAGGGTGCCTGCCTGACCGTGGTCGATCACGACGAGCGGGTCCACGGCCTCGGCGAGCTTCGGTGCCCGCCACGTGATCGACGTCAGCGGACTGCAGGTCAGGTGCCCACGCGCGACAGCGCACTCGACGGCGTTGAGCAGGATCGCCCGCTTCCGGCTGACCGTGGACGGCCCGGCCGGCCCTCCGTCGAGACGTAGCGCCAGGGCGTCACGGCGCTGCCTCCGGCGGCGTGGGCCCGGCCACCCCGGCCCCGCCGCTCGTTCACTGCACCTCCGGCCCGTTCGCGGCGCTGTGGCTCGGCTACCCGGCCCCATGTCCACCAGGCGGGGCCGAATCCAGAAGGCGACCGTCAGTGGCAGCAGCCAGCCGAACACGCGTCCGTGCTCCTGGCAGTCCCGAGCTGCGGAGCGCAGCAGCCCTCGCCTCGCCACGCGTTCAGGCCCTCGCGCACAGCCAGGACGGCAAGCACGAGAGCTGCAACCGGATCGGCCCACCACCAGCCGAGGGCAGCGTTGAGGACGAGCCCGACCAGCACCGCGGCCGACAGGTAGGTGCACAGCAGCGTCTGCTTGGAGTCGGCGACAGCACTGGCTGAGCCGAGTTCGCGCCCGGCGCGGCGTTGGGCCCAGGACAGGAACGGCATGATCGCGACGCTGACTGCGACCAGGACGATGCCCACTGCCGACCGGTCGGCCTCCGCGTCTCCGAACAGGCCTCGCAGTGCCTCGACGGTCACGTAGGCGGCGAGGGCGAAGAAGGAGCATGCGATGACCCGCAGTGCGATGTGTTCGCGGCGGGCCGGGTCGCGGCCGGCGAACTGCCAGGCGACGGCCGCGGCGGAGCTGACCTCGATGACGGAGTCCAGTCCGAATCCGATCAGTGCGATCGAGGAGGCGGCGTGGCCCGCGGCGATGGCGATCACGGCCTCGACGAGGTTGTAGGTGATGGTGATCGCGACGAGCAGACGTATGCGGCGCGTGAGAACCGCGCGGCGGTCGGCGGAGAGCGACAGGGTCACGACGCCTCCTCCTCGGCGGGCTCCACGGTCCCGTAGTTCGGGCACAGGGCGACCGCGTCACCGGTCTCGGCCAGCAGGGTCTCGGCGCTGCGCAGGAGATCGATCAGCTCCGGGCGCACGAGGCGGTAGTAGGACTGGCGTCCTTCGGCGCGGGAGTCGATGAGGCGGCAGTCCCGCAGGCACGCCAGGTGCTTCGACACTGTCGACTGGGCCAGGGCCAGGTGGTGGGTCAGGTCGACGACACGCGCCTCGCCTTGGCTGAGCCGGAGCACGATGGCCAGCCGGGCCGGGTCGGCCAACGAGCGGAACAGGGCCACCGCCGGGCTGACGTCAGGACAGCAATCCATCGCCATGTGGCGATGTTAGTCAGGTACGGCGATGCAATGGAAGGACCGGTTCCGCCTCGGTCGGTTCATGGTCCACGCCGCGGCGCCGGCCGCAGGGACGCCTGCGGCCCGGGTGTGTCCGGCCCAGGATGCGAACTCCGGGGCACCGCCGTTGAGCCAGGTGGACACCGCGGCGTGCCGGAGGTCGTAGGGCCGCGGCCGGCCACGCCGGCCTCGTCCGAAGGACGACGTCGTTCCTCCCAGGATCGGAACGCCGGTTCCAGCGACGCGTGGTACGCGGTCACGCCCAGCCACAGAACGAGGGCCGCGAGCCAGATCGCCACGAGCCAGGAGCCTTGTCGTGCCGCCAGCACCCCCTGCCCGGTGCCCAGCAGCCTCACCCAGCCGATGCCCCCGGAACCTGCTCGGGTCTGAGCCGTGTGCAGGTTCGCCGGTGCCGGGCGGACGCACCGGCGCTCCGCGGCCAGCCGGACGAACCGGTGGTCACGGCGCAGCGCGAGCAAGACGGAGGCGCCCGCCCCGGGCGGAGCCCTCGATCTCGGGCAGAACGGAGCAGCCCTCACGCCGCTCGCGGCCTCGTCATCGATGGGGTGACGGGTGAACAACCCGTCCGAGAACGGCTGCGATGGCGTGTCCGGAACGACTCCCTTGATACCGACGGGGTGACGCATCGACACGGTCGAGCGGACGACGTGTCACGGAGAGTGTTCTGACAAAAGGATGCGCGTCCATTCGGGTCCACTGTGGTGACGATGCGTCGCAACGGGCGTCCGGAAGCGACATCTCCGCGGCCCCTCGGCTGCCGGAAGAGAGCAATAACCTCGCGCTCGGTAATGCCTCTCATCCGATAGTGGTAGAAAGTTCGTTGGATCGGGGACGGAGCGGATAGCGTTCTGTGCATCGGCGGGGCTCCCGAACCCACGCCGAACACGCCGGTCCGACATCGGACCCCGTACACAACGGAGAAATAACTGTGCTGAAGAAGGCTGGAATCCTGACCGCCGGCGTCACCGCTGGTCTGCTCGCCATCTCCCCGCTCGCCTTCGCGGGTGACGGCGGCTGGGACAAGGGCCACGGGCACGGCCACGGCGGCGACCGCATCAACGCCGACCAGATCAACAACCTGGAGAAGGACCGCAACAGCGTCCAGTCCGGCCTGATCAACGTCGGTGACGTCAACGCCCTGAACAACGCCAACGTCCTCTCCTGCACGCTGAACAGCGCCGACGTCGCCGCCAGCATCCTGGGCATCCTCGGCGGCCAGGCCACCAACGGCGAGGACGCCCCGGGCTTCAGCGACTGCTCGCAGGGCGAGTCCCAGACCAACGTCCAGGACTGAGTGCTCCTGCACCACCGGGTACCGATGACGGGACCGTGGTCCCGTCATCGGTGACCCTGCACTTCTCGGACATCCCCTGCTCTTCCGACCGGAGCGGGGGATGTCCGCATTTCCGGGGAGAGCCGGCAATGCGGCGGGGGACGTCAGGGGTGGTGCGGCAACACCACGTGCGACGGGTGCTCGGAATCGTGCAGGATCTCGTAGGAGATCCGTTCCCCGTCGACCGCGGTGGCCGTCCGCTCACCGGTTCCCGGGTTGCGGGCGAAGCGCGGGAACGCCGCGCCGGCGACCTGTACCCGGAGCCGGTGCCCGGCTCGCACGCGGTACCCGGTCGGGCTCAACGTCATCCGGACGACCGTCGTGCCGTCCGGTGCGGTGGCCTCGCGGTCGGGCACCAGCCGGTGCATCGCGTCGGTGATGTTCATCGAGGCCCCGTCGGGGCCGACGTCGCACAGCCGTACGAACACGTCGCCGATCCCCGTCTCGGTCCGCACGTAGACCACGGCCGACACCGGACCGAGCAGGTCCAGGTCGGACTCCAGCGGCGGGCCGGTCCAGACGCACACGTCGTCGCGGGCCTCGACGGTGCGGTTGTCCAGCTGCTTGGACGGCGGCTGGAGCATCGGGCCCCCGACCGTCGGTGTCGGGTCGGCCGGGTCGTAGACGAACCGTGACGGCGGAGCAGTCCCGGCGGGTCGGTCGGGACCCAGCCCGCCACCGGCGTCGAGGTACCACTCGGTCGGGCGGGCCTCCGGCGGCGGCCAGCACGGCAGGTCGGTCCAGCGGTCGGCGTGCTGCACGTACACCCGGACCGGGGCGCGGCCGTCGTGCTCGCCGCCGTGCAGGTGCACACCCAGCCAGTGGACCATCTCGTGGGCGATGGTCGACAGCGAACCGCGGTCGCCGTGGGACCACGGGCCGATCGTGATCCGTGCCGTCGCCCCGCCCCGCTGCAGCGCGGTGAAGTCCACCAGCTGACGGTCCAGGAACAGGTCCCACCAGCCGGTCACCATGCAGACCGGCGGCATCGCGGCGGCGTCGAAACCGTCGTGCTCGGCGGGCGCCCAGAACTCGCGCGGCTGCTCGGCGTGCTCGACGAAGTCCCGCCAGAACACCACCGGCGCCCCGGTCAGCGCGACGTCCGCCGCCTGCAGCGGCTGGGAGGTCACCGCGCGCCGCTTGCGACGGCTGAACACCGGCGTCGCGAGGAAGCCGGTGACCGCGCCGATCCGCTCCTGACGGCCGATCTGGTTCACCCAGGTCGCGAGGTTCAGCAGGCCGGGCGCGCCGCCGGGGTAGAAGGTGCTGGTGAACTCCGACGCGGTGATGTCGGCGTTCATCGAGCACAGACCCGGGTCGGCGTAGGGGGCGACCGCCCACTGGGTGTGTCCGACGTAGCTGGGGCCCACCATCGAGACGCGGCCGTCGCACCAGTCCTGCCCGCGCACCCAGGCGAGCGTGTCGAGACCGTCGGAGCTCTCGTGCAGGAACGGGCGGAACTGCCCGCCCGAGCCGAAGGTGCCCCGGGTGGACTGGACCAGCACCTGGAACCCGCGGCGGGCCAGCAGCGAACCGATGATCGACCCGAGGCCGTCGCGGCCGTACGGGGTGCGCATCAGGACCGTCGGACGCGGCCGCAGCGGGCCGGGCGCCCGGTACAGGTCGGCGAGCAGGACGACACCGTCGGAGAGCGGGACCCGCAGGTCACGCTCGCGCACGTACGGCTCGTCGGCACCGAATCCGAGCCTGCGGTCGACCAGTCGCTCCGTGAGCGCGGTCATGACACCTCCCCCTCGCCCGCCCCCTGCGGACACCGTCGATCGTAGGAGAACCCGGTTGCACCGACCGGGCGTGGCCGGTGACGGTGATGCGGTGACCGTCCCTCCCGTGCTGACCGACGGGGTCGTGACCCTGCGCGGACACCTCGTCGCCGACGCCCCCGGCATGCTCGAGGTCCATCGCGACCCGGTCGCCCACCGCTGGACCACGTTGTCCCCGCTGTTCGGGTCGGGGGAGGCCCGCGAGTGGGTGGACCTCACCGAGCAGCGCTGGGCCGAGGGCCGCCAGTTCGCCTGGGCGGTGGAGGCCGAGCACGACGGCCGCCCCCGCTACGCGGGCTCGATCGACCTGCGCCGCGACCCGGTGCCGTCGGTCGGCTACCTGCTCGCACCCTGGGCGCGCGGACGGGGGTTCGCGAGCCGTGCGCTGCGGCTGGCCGCCGACTGGGGCTTCGACGTCGCCGGGTTCGCCGCGCTGCACTGGGACTGCCGTGCCGGGCACGTCGCGTCCTGGCGGGTGGCGCACGCCTGCGGGTTCCGCTTCGAGGGTGTCCGGACCCTGGCCCTGCCCGCCGAGGGCGGCCTGGTCGACGCCTGGACCGCCGTCCTGCTGCCCGGCACACCCATTGCCGACCGTCCCCCCGCGACGACGTGGTGGCCGCACCCGGTGCTCGACGGTGACGGCGTCCGGCTCCGCCCGCCGACCGAGGCCGACCTCGCCCGGCACGTCGAGGCGTGCAACGACCCCGTCGCTCGCTGGTGGAGCGCCACACTGCCGGTGCCCTACACCGACGACGACGCTCGTCGTTGGCTGCGCGACCATCCGCTGGAGCGCTCCCTGGGCGCCGGCGTCGGCTGGGTGATCGCCGACCCGGACGACGACCGCTACCTCGGCACTCTCTCGGTTTTCGGCACCGACCGGCCCTACTCCCCGACCGGTGGCGAGGTCGGCTACCGCGCCCACCCCGACGCCCGCGGCCGCGGCGCGGTGTCCGCGGCGGTCCGGCGCGTCGTGCGGCACGCGTTCACCCCGGTCGCCGACGGCGGGATGGGCCGGCACCGGCTGCAGCTCGGCGCGGCGGTGGACAACACCGCCAGCCGCCGCGTCGCCGAGCGCGCCGGGTTCCGGCTGTGGGGCCGCCCGCGGGCCGACGGCGTGCACGGCACGGAGAACGAGATCGTCGACGACGGGGTCTGGTACGACCTGCTCGCCACCGACCCGGTCCCGCCGCCCACTGGAACTGTCGGGGGTGCCCCGTAGCCTGCCCGCCGTGCGGATCATGCGGATGTCCTGTTGCGGGACCGAGTGGGTGGGGCCGGACCGGGCGCACTGCTGCCGCAGGTTCGGTGGCTGCGGAGCCGTCTTCGACGACGCGGCGCTGTGGGACACCCACCGCCCCCGCGGCGTGTGCGTGACCGACCCGCGCGAGCTCGGGCTCGTCGCCACCCGCAACGGGATCTGGCAGCGGGCGCTCGACGCGGCCGGCTGAGGAGAGGGGACCGGCGGGTCAGGGCGGCCCGCGGGTGATGCCGCGGAACACCGCCTCGTCCGGGCCGGGGTTGCGGATCCGGGCCAGGTTCAGCCCGGTGAACCACAGCACCGAACCGGCACCGAAGGTCCGGCTCCCGCCCGCGGCGCAGCACAGCTCGATCCGCCCGGCGTCGACCACGACGACGGCGTCCCGCCACTCGTCCTCGACGTGCGGGCGGATCTCACCGGGGGCGAGGACGACGGTGCGGGTCCATGTCCGCGACGGTGTGTCGTCGTACATGGGCCACCCCCGTTCCGGTGCGGGGCACGGTGCCCACACCGGCTCCGACCGCCCGGGAGCGCCGAAGTCATCGACGCACGCCGGGACGGGGCTCAGGCCGCGGCGGCCGGTGCCGTCGCGGACAGCACGCGCCCGGAGCCGATCCGGGCCGCGGCGTCGTCGTGCGCGGCGGAGGTGAGGAGGGCGGGGGACACGGCCCCGTCATGGAGATCCGCGACCCCGCGGCCGCGCCCCGGTGGCGGGACCGCCCACGGGCCACCGACCGCGGGCCACCCACCGCCCGGCGCCTCCCGGCTCGGGCGCCCCGCCGGGCAACTAGTACGTTCGCGCGACCAGCGCCGACGCCCCGCGGAGGCCCGCTGGAGAGGGGGAAGGACACCGTGACGCAACGACGCCGTCCGCGGTTGCACGCGCTCGAGGCGACGTCGCTGCCCGCGGCACACGCCAGGGCCCGCGACGCCCGTCGCCGCCATCCGGTGGTCGGGGACCACGCCGCCGTCGTCGTCGCCGAGGACCTGGACCTGGGCTCGGCGCCCGGACGGGCCGACACGCTGTCCACGCTGCTGCGGGTCGCCGTGTTCGACGAGTGGGTGCGCGAGTTCGCGCGCCGGCACCCGGGTGGGACCGTGGTCGAGCTGGGGCCGGGTCTGGGCGACCGCGCGGGACGGCTCGGCGACGAGGGCCCGGCGCACTGGGTCGACGTCGAGCTGCCCGGGGTGGCCGAGCTGCGCCGCGAGCTGCTGGCGGGCCCGGCGCACCTGGTGGCCGGGTCCGCGCTCGACGAGGACTGGCTGGAGCTGGCCCGCGACCTGCCCGGCCCGCACCTGGTCGTCTCCGACCGGGTACTGACGCTGCTGCCCGAACAGGGCGTGCAGCGGATCGTGTTCACCGCCGCGCGGATGCTCCCGGGCGCCGAGCTCGTCACCGACCTGCTGTCCCGCGGCGCGGCCGGGCGGCTCGCCGCGGGCCCGCTGCGCGAGCTGGAGGTCGACTGGACCTGCGAGGACCCGCGCGAGCTGGAGCCGTGGGGGCTGCGCCTGGCCGCCTCCTGCGACGCGGCGTCCCCACCCGCCGAGGTCGCGGCCCGGCTGCCGCGGGCGTCGCGGGCACTGGCGGCGGCGCTGCGGGCGACCGCGCTGCGCGGCGAACGCCTGGCCCGCTACGAGATCGTTCCGGTCTGAGCCGGGGCGGCAGGATCGTCAGAACCGTGGACGCGGCTCGCGGGTAGGGTCGTGACCGTGACCTCCCCGACCTTCGGCACGCTCGAGGCGGACCCGGCGGAGGTCGGCCTCGACCCCGCCCGGCTGGCCCGGATCGACAGCCACTTCCGCCGCTATGTCGACGACGACCGCCTCGCCGGCGCGACGATCGCCGTCGCCCGCCACGACCGGCTCGCACACCTGACCCACCTCGGCGTCCGCGACCTCGACTCCGCGGCCCCGGTGACCGACGACACGCTGTGGCGCATCTACTCGATGACCAAGCCGATCACCTCGGTCGCCACGCTGATGCTGGCCGAGCGTGGCGCGCTGGAGCTCACCGACCCGGTGTCGCGCTACATCCCGGCGTTCGCCGAGCAGCGCGTCTACAGTGGCGGCTCCGCGCAGAACCCGGGCACCGTGGCCGCGCTCGAACCGGTGCGGGTGCACCACCTGCTGACCCACACCGCGGGCCTGACCTACGGCTTCCACCACGCCCACCCCGTCGACGAGATGTACCGGGCCAAGGGCTTCGAGTTCGGCGCGCCGTCCGGGATGGACCTCGCGGCTGCGAGCGAGCAGTTCGCGTCGTTCCCGCTGCTGTTCCAGCCGGGCACCGAATGGAACTACTCGGTGGCCACCGACGTGCTCGGCCGGGTCGTCGAGGTCGCCTCCGGGCGCCGGCTCGACGAGTTCCTCCGCGAGGAGATCACCGAGCCGCTCGGCATGACCGACACCGCGTTCTGGGTGCCGGAGGACTCCCCGCAGGCCGGCAGGCTCGCCACGCTCTACAACGCCCGGCCCGGCGGCGGCCTGGTCGAGAACAAGGTGCTCGCCCGGGCCGCGACCCGCGAGCCCACGTTCCTCTCCGGCGGCGGCGGACTGCTGTCCACCACCGGCGACTACCTGCGGTTCGCCCGGATGCTCGCCCGCGGGGGCGAGCTCGACGGCGCCCGGATCCTCGGCCCGCGCACGCTCGCCCGGGCCACCCGCAACCACCTGCCCGGCTGCGGGGACCTCGACACCGTCGGGCGCCCCATCTTCTCCGAGTCCGCGTTCTCCGGTGTCGGCTTCGGTCTCGGCTTCTCCACCGTGATCGACGGCCCGGCGACGAAGGGCCTCGCCAACGAGGGCACCTTCGCCTAGGTGTGATGTCCAGGGAGGTTGGTCAGCCTGGTGACTGGTGGCTGGCCGCCGATGGCGGAGTGAGCGCGGTGGTGATTGTAGAAGTGCAGCCAGCCGGGTAGGGCGTCGTTGCGTTGGCGGGTCGACTCATAGAGTCGGGCGTAGGCCCAGCCGTCGGCCAGGGTCC
>NZ_VRMC01000120.1:0-12106 GCF_008369905.1 Pseudonocardia sp. EV170527-09 | reverse complement strand
AGCGAAAAAATGATCCACACCCAAGCCCTGCTCGCCCTGGCCAGACGCCTGGTCGACGTCCTCTGGGCCCTGCTCCGCGACCAGAGGATGTTCACCACAACCGCACCACAACCCGCTACCGCGGCTTGACACGATCATTCGGATTCCCTTCGTCGATGGAGGGTTCTGGCAGTTCGTCGCCGGGCCAGTCTCGGGAAGCCGGGGTCGGGCGTCCATGGTCGTATGCGCCTGTCTTGATCGCAGGACATGGCGCGGACAGACATAGGGTCGGGCGCATGAAGCCGGCTCCGCCGTTCCCCGAGCCCAGCCAGGACGCGATCCTGCAGGCCGTCGGGCAGACGGCTGTGGACCTCGCGAACGTCGGCGACCGGGGCGTCATGCTCGGCGCCGTCCTGCGCCGCACCCGGGCTCTGCTCGGCGCGGACATGGCCTACTTCAGCCTCAACGACCTGCACTCCGGTACGACCTACATCGAGCTGACCGACGGCGTCCGCACCCCGGAGTACCGCGCGATCCGGATGCCGTTCGGCACCGGGGTGCTCGGTCGCGCGGCGGCCGGCGCGGGCACCGTCGCGACCGCGGACTACCTGGCCGACCGGGCGCTCAACCACCTGTCCGGGATCGACACGATCGTGCGCGGCGAGGGTGTGCGGGCCATCGCGGGCGCCCCGATGCGCCTGGGCGGCCGGGTCGTCGGGGCGCTGCTGGTGGCCCACCGCGCGCCCCGCGTCCTCGGCCCGGCCGCGGAGGCGGCGCTGGAGCACATGGCCGTGCAGGCCGCCGTCGCACTGGAGCAGACCCGGCGCGGCGAGGAGATCCGCCGCCTGCGCACCACCCGCGATGACGGCTCCGCCCCCGGCGCCCGGCTGCGCCTGGAGCACCTCCTGCACCTCGACGAACGCCTGATGGGGGCGATGGCCGGCTCCACCGCCGAGGCGGCCGGGGTGTTCGCGGTGCTCGCCGAGTCGGTCGGGCACCCGCTCTCCCTGCACGACCCGTCCGGCGCGTTGCGCACGGGGCGGCGGCTGCTCACCCCCGAGGAGCTGGCCGGGTGGCGGCTGCGGGCGGCGGTCCGCACCTCCCAGCAGGCCGGCGGCGTCGCGATCGCGCACCTGCCCGGCGGTGGGACCTACGCGCTGCTCGCGATCACCACCGCGGGCGAGCACCTGGCGACGCTGGTCATGGAGGGCGCCGACGACGACGCCGTCGCCCGGCTGGCGCACGCCTCGGCGTTCATGACGGTCGCGCTGCTGGTCGAGCGGGCGCTGGCCCAGGCCGACGAGGCCGCTCAGACCACACTGGTCGAGGAGCTCGTCGACAGCCGGGTGCCGCCGCGGCCGACGCTGGGGAGCCGGCTCGCGCAGTACGGCATCTCCCCCGACGTCCCGGCGACGGTGCTGGTCGTCGACGTCGAACCGGCCGGTGCGGTGACCGCGGCGCGGGCGGTCCGGGGCCTGGACGGGGCGGGCCGCTGGCTGGTGTCGGTGCACGACGGGCACGTGTGCGTGATCGCCTCCGCCGGGACGACCGGTCCCGGCTGCGCGGGGACCGGGGCGGCCGCACTCGTCGCCGACGGGCTCGCCGCGGCCGGGACACCGGTGCTCGTCGGCGCCGCGCACAGCCCCTCGGGCGGGCCCTCGGACCTGCGCCGGGCGCACACCGAGGCCGCCGACGTCGCCGCCGCGGCCCGCGCCCTGGGCCGCACCACCGGGCACGCGGACTTCGCCTCGCTCGGCGCGGTCGGCGCGGTGATCCGGGACCGGACCGGCACGACGTCGCGGGAGATCGTCGGGCGTCACCTCGGCCCCGTCCTCGACTACGACCGGCGCCGGCGGACCCGGCTGGCCGACACGCTGTGGCACTGGTTCGCCGCGGGCGAGCTGCTCGCCCCGGCCGCCGACGCGCTGTCGGTGCACCCGAACACCGTGCGCCAGCGCCTCGAACGCGTGGACGACCTGCTGGGCCCGGACTGGCGCACCCCGGAGGGGCGCTTCCACCTGCACCTGGCGCTGCGCCTGCACCGGGTCGCCGGGCCGGACCGCAGCGCCGACCCGGCGACGGACCACGGCGCCGCGACGGCGGGCCGGTAGCGTCTGCCGGCGTGCGTCTGGTTCTGGCCTCCGCCTCCCCCGCCCGCCTGTCGGTCCTGCGCGCCGCCGGGGCCGACCCCGCCGTGGAGGTCTCCGACGTCGACGAGGACGCCCTGCTCGCCGCGCACCCCGACGCCGCCCCCGCGGCCGTGGTGACGCTGCTGGCCGCGGCCAAGGCCGCCGCCGTCGCCGACCGGCTGACCGGTGACTGCGCGGTCGTGGGCTGCGACTCGATGCTGCTCGTCGGCGGCGAGCTGGTCGGCAAGCCGCACGACCCGGAGACGGCGCGGCGGCGCTGGAAGGCCATGGCCGGGCGCACCGGGGAGCTGCTGACCGGGCACGCGGTGCTCCGCCTGGCCGACGGCGCGGTCGCCCAGGAGGCCGAGGGACACGCCGGCACCGGGGTGCGCTTCGCCGAGCCGACCGACGCCGAGCTGGAGGCCTACCTCGCCACCGGCGAGCCGCTGGCGGTCGCGGGCGCGTTCACCCTCGACGGGCTGGGCGGCTGGTTCGTCGAGGGCATCGACGGCGACCCGTCCAACGAGATCGGGATCAGCCTGCCGCTGCTGCGCCGCCTGCTGGGCGCGGTCGGGGTGTCGGTCGTCGACCTCTGGGCGCCGCGCGGCTGACCCGCGTGTGGGTGTCGGGGCACGGGGTTACCCTGCGGCCATGACTGTCGGACACGACCCCGACCCGAAGCTCGCCGAGTACGCCCACCCCGAGCGCCTGGTCACCACCGCCTGGCTGGCGGAGCACCTGGACGACCCCGGGCTGGTGGTCGTGGAGTCGGACGAGGACGTCCTGCTCTACGACACCGGGCACATCCCCGGCGCGGTCAAGGTCGACTGGCACACCGAGCTCAACGACCCGGTCACCCGGGACTACGTCGACGGCACCCGCTTCGCCGAGATCATGTCCGAACGCGGCATCGGCCGGGACACCACGATCGTCGTCTACGGCGACCGGAACAACTGGTGGGCCGCCTACGCACTGTGGGTGTTCTCCCTGTTCGGCCACGCCGACGTGCGGCTGCTCGACGGCGGCCGGTCCAAGTGGGTCGCCGAGGGCCGCGAGATGGTCACCGACAAGCCCACCCCGGCCCGGGCCGACTACCCGGTCGTCGAACGTGACGACTCCGGCATCCGCGCCTTCAAGGACGACGTGCTCGCCCACCTGGGCAAGCCGCTGGTCGACGTGCGGTCCCCGCAGGAGTACACCGGCGAGAAGCTGCACATGCCGGACTACCCGCAGGAGGGCGCGGTCCGCGGTGGGCACATCCCGGGCGCCGCGAGCGTCCCGTGGGCCCGCGCCGCCGCCGAGGACGGCTCGTTCCGCAGCCGTGCCGAGCTGTCGGCCATCTACGAGCAGGAGCAGGGGCTGTCGGCCACCGACGACGTCGTCGCCTACTGCCGGATCGGCGAGCGCTCCAGCCACACCTGGTTCGTGCTGACGTATCTGCTGGGCTTCGACCGGGTCCGCAACTACGACGGCAGCTGGACCGAGTGGGGCAACGCCGTGCGCGTGCCGATCGTGCAGGGACAGGAGCGCGGGTCCGCGTGAGCGGCGATCCCGGCACACTGCCACCCGACCTGGCCGAGCTGGTCGAGGACTTCGCCGCGGTCGGCCCGAAGGACCGTCTCCAGCTGCTGCTGGAGCTGTCCCAGGAGCTGCCGGAGCTGCCCGAGCGCTACGCCGACACCGCGGACACCATGGAGCAGGTCCACGAGTGCCAGTCGCCGCTGTTCCTCGCGGTCGAGGTGGCGGGCACCCCGGGCGACCCGCCCAGCGAGCGGCCGGTGCACCTGTTCTTCTCCGCGCCGAAGGAGGCGCCGACCACCCGCGGGTTCGCCTCGATCATGGTGACCGGGCTCGACGGGCAGCCCGCCGCGACGGTCCTGGCCGTCCCGGACGACTTCTACACCGACCTCGGCCTCGCCGAGGCCGTCAGCCCGCTGCGGCTGCGTGGCATCGCCGCGATGTTGGCGCGCATCAAGAACCAGGTGCGGGCCGCCACCGGCTGAGGCCCCACGAGTTCACTCCAGCGACAGCCGGGGTCACCGTCGGTGACCCCGGCTGTCCCCGTGCGCGGCCCTTCCTCAAGTCCACCTCAAATCGGTCACCCTCCAGGGGTGAGCGGGCGCACACTGCTTCGAACGACGAAGTGTCGCTCACCGCAGGGGGTGGTGGAGATGGGCACGAACCTCACCGGGGACACCTGGGGCATCCCGGGCCAGACCTTCCTGGTCCTCTACGTCGTCGCGCTGGTCCTGGTGTCCGGGATCGTGCTGCGCCGGCGGCGGGCGATCGCGCAGGGGGATCCGCGCGGCGCCGGCACCCTCGACAGCAGGCCCGAGGACGTCGCGTACCTCAACGGCGGGCCCGAGCTGGCCGTGTACGCGGCCCTGTCGGCCATGCACGTCGACGGCAGCCTGGTCACCTCCGGCCGCACCACGGGCCAGGTGCGGGCGGGCCGGGTCCCCGGGCACGGCGCGTCGGCGCTGCAGCGCGCGATCCACCGCTGCGCGCAGCGCCTGACCCCGGGCCGGATGCTGGGCACCCACGAGCCGGTCCGCACCGAGCTGACCCGGGCCGCCCAGCGGCTGGAGACCGCGGGGCTGCTGCTGTCCCCGGCCGACCGGGCCCGCTACCGGGCGACCGCCTGGCCGGTCGGGGCGCTCGCCCTCGTCGGTGCGGTCCGGATCGCCGCCGGGCTGGGCGGCGGACGCCCGGTCGGGTTCCTGCTGGTGCTCGTCGCCGCCACCGCGGTGTTCGCGGTGGTCCTCGCGACGCAGGTGCCCGCCAGGACCCGGGCCGGGGACGCCGCGCTCGCCGCCGTCCGGTCCCGCCACGACGCGCTGTCACCATCGATGCGCCCGGACTGGACGGCCGTCGGGCCCGCCGCGGCCGCGCTGTCGGTCGGGGCGTTCGGGGTCGGCGCGATGCTGGCCGCCGAGCCTGCCTTCGCCGAGGAGCTCGCCGCGCAGAAGGTCGGCACGCTCGGCGGGGCGCCCGCCGCGAGCGGGGGCGGCTCCTCCGACGGCGGGGGCGTCGTCGGCTGGTCCGGCGGTGACAGCGGCGGCGGGAGCAGCTGCGGCGGAGGCGGCGGGAGCAGCTGCGGCGGGGGCGGCTGCGGCGGCTGAGCCCGCGGGGGAACCGGATCTGCCGTCCCCGCAGCTGCACCGTGGGGGTGTGAAGCTGCGGGGACGGCTCGTACGGCGGAGGTGGAACATGACGGGTGTCCCGGGCGGAACCGGGGTCGGCTGGCGCAGCGGCATCGCGGCGGTCCTCGACGACGTCGACGGCCTCGCCCTCCACGAGGTCGTCGCCGAGTCGCTGCACCCGGACGCGGTCCCGGCGTCGCTGCTGCGCAGGCCGGTCGTCGTGCACGGGGTGCGACTGTCGCCCGGCTCCCCCGAGGGCGTCGACCCGGGGCGGGTCGCCCACCTCGCGGCCTGCGCCGCCGCGACGGGTGCGGCACTGGTCAGCGAGCACGTCGCGTTCACCCGGGCCGGTGGGGTCGAGGCCGGGCACCTGCTGCCGCTCCCCCGTACCCGCGAGGCGCTCGACGTGCTCGCCGCGAACGTGGCGGCGACCCGGGGGGAGCTGGACGTCCCGCTGGCGCTGGAGCCGATCGCGGCGCTGTTCGACTGGCCCGACGACGAGTTCGACGAGGCGGAGTTCCTGCACCGGCTGCACGACAGGACCGGGGCGCCGCTGCTGCTCGATGTCGCGAACACCTACGTCAACGCCCGCAACCGGGGCCGCGACCCGCGGGCCGACGTCGACGCGCTGCTCGCCGGGCTGCCGCCGGGGGCGGTGGCCTACTGCCACGTCGCCGGGCACGCCGCCGACGCGACGGGGCTGCTGCACGACACCCACACCGACCCCGTCCCGGACGCGGTGCTGGCGCTGCTGACCCACACCGTGGCGCAGCTGCCGGTGCCGCCGCCGGTGATGCTGGAGCGCGACGGCCGCTACCCGCCCGCCGCGGAACTGCGCGCGGAGCTGGACGCCGTGGCGGCCGCCGCCGGGCACGCGTCGCCGTGCCGGACGGGTCCGGACTCCGGCCACGGGGCCGGGCCGGTGGCCGCGCCCGCCGCGGACCGGACGGGCACGACGTGAGCGGGGACCTCGCGCAACGGCAGGCCGAGCTGGTGGCGGCGCTCGTCGCGGGCGGGGCGAACCCGGCCGGGTTCGACGAGGCGCGGCTGGCCGCGGCCCGGGCCGCCCTGCTGCGCAAGCGGGCCGGGCTCGTCGCCGCGGCGTGGCCGCTGCTCGCCGTCGACGCCGGGGCGGACTGGCAGGCCCGGTTCGCCGCCCGCTTCGACGGCGTCGCCCCCTACGGCGCCCAGCGGGAGGGCTGGGACCTGGCCCGCGAGCTGGCGGCCGCCGGACGGCTCGGTGCGGGCGCCCGACGTGAGCTGGCCGCGCGCGAGGCGGCGCTGCACTACGACGGCCGGACCGCCCCGCGGCCCCGCAGCCGGGTCGCACGGTGGTGGCACCGGTCACGCCTGGACCGATCACGAACGGAGTCGCGGGGCACGGACGGGTGAGGGCGTTGCCATCACCACATTCCCCACCGGTAATTTCCCGGCCCGCGGCTCCTACACTCCCCCGTAACCCTGCGCCGGAGCATCGGGCCGGCGCCGTGACCGGAGGAGTTCGACCGTGCCCGCACTGCGCAAAGTGCTCGTCGCCAACCGGGGAGAGATCGCCGTACGCGTGATCCGAGCAGCGAAGGACGCGGGACTGGAGAGCGTCGCCGTCTACGCCGACCCGGACCGGGACGCGATGTTCGTGCGTCTCGCCGACGAGGCCTTCGCGCTGGGCGGCTCCACCGCCGCCGAGTCCTACCTCGACATCGAGAAGGTCATCGGTGCCGCGAAGCAGTCCGGCGCCGACGCGATCCACCCCGGCTACGGCTTCCTGTCGGAGAACGCCGACTTCGCCCAGGCCGTGATCGACGCCGGCCTCACCTGGATCGGCCCGTCGCCGCAGTCGATCCGCGACCTCGGCGACAAGGTGACCGCGCGGCACATCGCCCTGAAGGCCGGCGCCCCGCTGGTGCCCGGCACCAAGGACCCGGTCAAGGACGCGGACGAGGTCATCGCCTTCGCCGACGAGCACGGCCTGCCGGTCGCGATCAAGGCGGCCTTCGGTGGTGGCGGGCGCGGCATGAAGGTCGCCCGGGAGCGCTCCGAGATCGCCGAGCTGTACGAGTCCGCGGTCCGCGAGGCCACCGCCGCGTTCGGTCGCGGCGAGTGCTTCGTCGAGCGCTACCTGGACAAGCCGCGCCACGTCGAGACCCAGGTGCTGGCCGACCAGCACGGCAACGTGGTCGTCGTCGGGACGCGTGACTGCTCGCTGCAGCGCCGCTTCCAGAAGCTCGTCGAGGAGGCGCCCGCGCCGTTCCTGACCGACGAGCAGCGCACGACCCTGTACGAGGCCTCGAAGGCGATCTGCAAGGAGGCCGGCTACTACGGCGCCGGCACCGTCGAGTTCCTCATCGGCCAGGACGGCATGATCACCTTCCTGGAGGTGAACACCCGGCTGCAGGTCGAGCACCCGGTCTCGGAGGAGACCACCGGGATCGACCTGGTCCGCCAGATGTTCCGGATCGCCGAGGGCCAGGAGCTGGACTTCGACGGCGACCCGGAGCCGCGCGGGCACGCCATCGAGTTCCGCATCAACGGCGAGGACGCCGGGCGGAACTTCCTGCCGGCGCCGGGCACCGTCGAGCGGATCTGGTACCCGGCCGGGCCCGGCGTGCGGATGGACGCGGGCGTCGAGGACGGCTCGGTCATCGGCGGCCAGTTCGACTCGCTGCTGGCGAAGCTGATCGTCTGGGGCAGCGACCGGCAGCAGGCGCTGCAGCGGGCCCGGCGCGCGCTGGCCGAGTTCAAGGTCGAGGGCATGGCGACCGTGCTCGAGTTCCACCGTCTCGTCGTCGAGGACCCGGCCTACGCCGCCGAGACCCTCGAGGACTTCACCGTGCACACCCGCTGGATCGAGACCGAGTGGAACAACACCGTTCCGCCGTTCGAGGGTGGTGCGGGCGCCGAGGACACCTCCGGCGAGCGGCAGACCGTCGTCGTCGAGGTCGGTGGGCGACGCCTGGAGGTCTCGCTGCCCGGCGACCTCGCCCTCGGCGGGAGCGGCAACGGCGGCGGCGCGGCCAAGGCGGCCCCGCGCAAGCGCGGCGGCAAGGGCGGCGGCGGGGCGAAGGCCTCGGGCGACGCCGTCACCGCGCCGATGCAGGGCACGATCATCAAGGTCGCGGTCTCCGAGGGCGACACCGTCGAGGTGGGGGACCTGATCGTCGTCCTCGAGGCGATGAAGATGGAGAACCCGGTCACCGCGACGAAGGCCGGCACCGTGACCGGCCTGGACGCGGAGCAGGGCTCCTCGGTCACCCAGGGCACCGTGATCTGCGAGATCAAGGACTGACGCGGTGCCCGTCCCGGTGCTCGACCCGGTGCTCGACCCGGTCGAGATCAACGCCGGGGCCTGGTACCTGCGCGGGCTGCGGCACGACGGCCGGGTGGACGACCGCCCGGCCGTCGCCGCGTCCTGCCGGGACCCGGAGATCCGGCGCTGGCGCAACCGGCCCGACCCCGCGGCCCCGGACTTCGACGCACAGGTGACCGCGCACGTCGCCGACCGGATCGACGGCTGGGCCCGCGGCACCCGCTGCGCCTGGGCCGTCGCCGAGCCGACGACCGGGGAGATGCTCGGCGAGATCACCCTGGAGCACCTCGACCTGGCCCACGGCACCGCGGAGCTGCGCTGCTGGACGCTGCCCGCCGCCCGCGGACGCGGCCTGGCCCGCACCGCGGCCGGGACGGTCGTGCGCTTCGCCTTCGGCGGGCTCGGGCTGCACCGCGTCACCTGGTGCCACGCCGAGCCGAACCGGACCTCCGCCGCCGTCGCCGCGGCGCTGGGATTCGTGCCTGAGGGCCGGCTGCGGGAGGCGTGGACCGTCGACGGCGAGCGGGTCGACGTCGTCGTGCTGGGGCGGCTGGCGGACGAGGGCTGACCCGGTCCGGCACGCTCACCCTCCGCAGTCCGTGGCGACGGGCCGTGCCGAGCGGGTCACGGCCCGTTGACCGGCACGCCCGGCCGATCTAGCGTCCCCGGTGTGTCGCGCACGCCGTCCGGCGCCCGCGGCATGCACCGAGCAGTACCCACGACAACTCCACAGCCGACCCGTGTGCCCGATCCACGGGGCCCGGAACTACCGCCACGCGGAGTACCGCGCCGCGGATCCGCTCACCACGCAGGCCCTGCCGCGCCGTGAGCCGTCCCAGTTCGACCGAGACGTCACAGGATCCGTCATGCCCCCAGAGTTCGACCCCGCGTCGCCGACGTTCCACGTCACGACGCATGTCCACACCGACGGCCCGATCCCGGGCCCGCACTCCCTGCTCACCCTGACCTCCTCCGCGTACGGCGCGGGCGGGGTCCTGATCGGCACCTTCACCGCCAACCTCCGGGAGCTCCCGGGGGCCACCCTGCACCCGACCGCGCTGGCGACCTGGCGCACCCGGGCGGAGGACTGGCTCCTCACCCGGCGGGCCTCGCGCCCACCGGGCCAGGTCTCGAACGAGTACGCCGCCTGGGTCACCGACCTGGGCGGACGCGCGTTGTTCGTCACCGCCCCGGAGGAGCCGGACCACCTGTTCGTCTACTGGTACCTGCAGCGTTTCGCAGGCCGGTGGCCGTTCGCGGGGACCGTTCCCGCCCACGACGGGACACCACGGCCCTGGGCCCCACCGCCGTGCCCGCTCCGCGGGTGCGCTCCGGTCGAGGTCCCGGCCCCGGCCGAGGTGACGGCGGCCTGACCGCGACGCACACCCCCGTCCGCACCGGTACCCACCGGTCGCGGACGGGGGTGTCGTCGTGTGCGGGCTTCGCGATCGCGACCGGTCCCCGCCGAACCCCCGCGGCGACGACCGGTGCCGGCCTAGCGTGTGCCCGTCCGTGATCCGCCCGTCCGCACCGGAGGCCGACGTGCCCGACATCTCCCCGGACCTGCGCGTCGACCCGGCGGCCCCGGCCGGGGCGGCGGAGGCACTCGACCGGGCCGCGTCCCGGCTGGCCGCCGCGCTGCGCACCCTCGACGCCGACGCCCGCCGGGTCGAGCCCTGGCTCGGTGACCCGGCCAGCGCCGAGGCCGCCGCCCGCTACGCCGTCCACGCCGCGGACGGCCCGGACGCGGCGATCGGCCGGCTGCGCACGGTGCACGCGGAGCTGCTGCGGGCACGCGACGCGGCCGCTGCCACCGGTCGGGCCTACACCCGCACCGAGGAGTCGACGACGGACGCGCTGAACGGCGGCGCCCGGTGACCGCGCCGCGCTGGGCGGGGCTCGGCCACGCCGAGATCGCCGCGATGGTGGCGGCCGGTCCGGGGCCCGCGGCGTCGGCCGGGGCGGAACGGGCGTGGCGCGACGCCGCGGCCGCGCTCGCCGACGTCCACTGCGAGCTGTCCGGCCAGGTCCGCGGCCTGCCGGGGGGATGGTCCGGCACGGCCGCGGACGGCGTCACCGTGGCGCTCGGGACCCTGGACGGCTGGGTCGTCTCCGCCGCCGCCGACGCCGAGCGCACCGCCGACGCACTCGCCACCCAGGCCGGGCTCGCCGCGGACCTGCGGGCCCGGATGCCGGCCGCCGCGGCCCCGGCACCGCCGGAGACCGCACCCGTGGGCCCGGCCCTGCTCGACGACTGGGCGGCCGCCGACCTCGCCGCGGGCAACTCGGCCGGTCGGGCCGCGGAGCTCATGATCCGCTACGACGACGACACCCACGCCACCGGCGCACCGTGGACCGGCTGGGGCGCGGCCCCGGTCGTGACCCACGACGGCGCCGCAGCCGCCTCCCCCGCCGTCCCGGCCCCGCCCCCCGGCGTGCCCCCGCACGGCGGCGCCGGCGACGACACGGGTCCGGTCCCGGTGGACGGCGCGGGGTCGGGGACGACGGTGTTCGCGGGGATCGGCTTCGGCGGGCTCACGGCGGCGGTGCTGACCGGTAACGGACGGGCCGGGGTGCCCGGTGCGCGGCCGATCGACGTCGGCGGGCCCTCCGCCGGGCGGGATCACGCGGACACCGCCACGACCGACGCGCCCCGCACCGGCGGCACCCCCGCCACGGACACCGGTCCCGGGACCGGTGACTCCGAGACCGGTGACTCCGGGGCCGCTCCGGCGTCCCCGGCGGGCGACGCCGGCACCCCGGGCGACCGCGATGGCCGGGACGACGGCGGCACGGCCGTGACCGCCGCGGTGTTCGCGGGCGGGGCGCTCGGTGGCGCCGGGATCCTGATCGGCGCCACGATCCGTCGGGAACGGCAGGCCCGGGACGGGCGGAGCCCCTCCGGCGACGGCGACACCACCGGCCGCGGGACGCCACCGGGCAGCGCCGCCGACGACGGGGCACCGCCGCCCGGGAGCACCACACCTCCCGAGGGCGGCACCCCACCACCCAGTGGTGGCACTCCGTCCGGTGGCGGCACTCCGTCCTCTGACGACGACGCACCGTGCGCGGACGACACACCACCCCCTGACGACACCCCGGACCGACCGGGCGACACGACGACCAGCGGAGCCGAGCACCGCCCGCCGTCCGGCGACGCGACGACCAGCGGCACCCGCGCCCCCAGCGGCGTGCCGGCGACGGGTGCCGCGGACGGGCTGCCGCCGTCGACGCACGACGGCCCCGTCCCGGACGGCGCCACCGGCGATCCCGCCCCGCACGGCGCGACGCCCACCGGGCCCGACGACCACACGGCCGGCGGTAACGCGCCGGACCGGCCCACGAGCGGCGGCCCGACCCCCGGGAGCGCGGCGGGCGCCCAGCCCACCGGCCCCGACACCACCCACCCCCACGTCACCAAGCCCCACGTCACCGACCCCCGCATCACCGGCCACGCCGTCGCACCGCACTGCCCCGCCACCGGGCCTCGGGACGCAGGACGCCGGGGTCGGGCATCGGGCTGCTCCAGGGGGTCGTCGGGGACGGCG
>NZ_VRMC01000011.1:0-88478 GCF_008369905.1 Pseudonocardia sp. EV170527-09 | reverse complement strand
GACCACCTCGAAACGGCGGTGCAGACCCGGTGGGCGGCCCTGGGCATCGGACTCGAGCTCGAGGCGGTGTCTAGCCTCGGCGACATAGACCTTGATCCGCTGATAGTGACCAGTGAACCCGTACTCGGCGACCAGACGCTCGTGGATCACCGAGGCCCGCAACCGCGGATCCACGGCCAACCAGGCGTCGATCACGTCGGTGAACGGATCGACCAGCCGCGGCACCGTCCCGGCCCGCGACGGCGCCCGAGGCGGCGACGCCGGCGCACCAGCGGAGAGGTACTTACGGGCGGTGCGCCAGTCGCACCCAGCTTGAGCTGCGATTTCCTTCCACGTCGCCCCGGCCGCGCGCAGCGGGGCGAACCTCCTGATATCCATCCATGCCTCCACAGGCAGGATCACGGGCGACCACCCTCCGGGCTCGTCTGCTTGGTGGTTGACAGAGCCCGGAGGGTCGTCCCTCCCTGAGCTGATCTTCGGTCCGACGCGCCGGACCAACGACAAACCAGCTCGTACCTACAGCGACATCAGAGCCCGTACGCGGACAAGGACCTCGGCCGTGAGCTGCGGTCGGCCATCCCCGCCGGCCCCTCGGCCCGGTAGCGGTCGGACCACTTCTTGGCGGTCCGCGCGGAGACCATGAACATTGTCGCGGCCGCGGTGTGGGTCCAGCCGTGCTCGACGACGAGTTGAGCGAGCCGCAGCCGGGCGCGCGGGGTCAGAGCGGCGTTAGCGTGGGACACGAAGGCCTCCGGTGGGTGAAGCGGTTCCTAGACAGCTCCACTTCACAACCGGAGGCCTTCGTCTGTCAGCCAGACTCACCGCCCCCGGACGGGACAACCTCCCTGGACATCACAGCTAGGGCAGGAGACCGCGGTGCTCGACCCGCGGTGGCCCGCGCGCGCCGTGCTGGAGCAGGCCGGCGGCGGCGCTCACGGCCTGCTCGACGCGGCGGCGTTGCGGACCCCGGTCGGACGGCTGTCGGAGGGGCAGCGACGCCGGCTCGACCTGGCCGTGACCCTCGCGGCGCGCCCGACGACGCTGCTGCTCGACGAGCCGACCAACCACCTGTCGGCGCGGCTGGTGGACGAGCTCACCGCGATGGTGCGGGACACCTCGGCGGCCGTCGTCGTCGCCACCCACGACCGGCAGCTGCTGCGCGACCTGGCCGACTGGCCGCGGCTCGAGCTCGGTACGGCCGGCTGATCAGGGCCGGAGCCCGGCCTCGACGACGTCGAGGGTGCGACGCAGCCCGGACTCGAACAGCGGCTCGCCGCCACCGGGCCCACGCACCACCGCGCCGCCGAGCAGCTGGGACAGCACCGGCAACTGCTCGGACCGGCCGGAGCGACGGACGTCGTCGAGGGTGGGCAGGCGGTCCCCGGCCAGGGCCGCCGCCCCCCGCACGTAGCCGTGCAGCAGGTGCAGCACCTCCACGGCCGCGTGCAGCGGATGCCCCGCCCCGACGACGTGCGCGAGCAGCGCCTCCGCCCACGCGCACTCGGCCGGGCCGGTGGCGCGGGGACCGGCGAGCAGCCCGACGGCCCACGGGTGCTCGTCGAGCACCTCGCGCAGCGCGGACGCCCAGATCTCGCACCCCAGCCGCAGCCCGCAGCCCGCCAGGTCCGGCGGCTCGCCCAGCGCGGCGTCCAGGACGAGGTCGACCAGCGCGTCCTTGCCGGGCACGTGCCGGTACAGCGACATCGGCGCCGACCCCAGCTCCCGGGCCAGCCGCGGCATCGACACCGCGGCCAGGCCGTCGGTGTCGGCGAGGCGCAGTGCCGTGGCGACGACGGACCCGCGGTCCAGTGTCCGGCGCGCCGGGGCCGGGGGAGCCGCCCAGCGGGGGTCGTCGACGGTCACGGGGTGGATCATGCCACGCATGTCGTAGAACTGGCTACGCACTGGGCGTAAGCCCTACGCAGATGCGACGGAGGGTCGTCTGCCGTGCGGTTCGTAGGGTGGCCCGATGCAGTGGTGGGAGGTCGGGGTCATCGCGCTGGCCGGAGTCTGGGCGGGGTTGATCAACACCGTCGTCGGGTCCGGGACGCTGGTGACCTTCCCGGTGCTGGTGGCGCTCGGTTTCCCGCCGGTGACGGCGACGACGTCGAACGCCATCGGCCTGATCACGGGGTCGGTCACCGGCGCCGTCGGCTATCGCAGGGAGTGGGCCGGGCACGGCCGCCGCCTGGCGAAGTACGGCGTCGCGTCGTTCCTGGGGGCCGTGGTCGGTGCGGCGCTGCTGCTGTCGCTGCCGCCGGACGCGTTCGAGACGATCGTGCCGGTCCTGGTCGGCACCTCGGTGCTGCTGGTCGCCGTGCAGCCGCTGCTGGCCCGCCGGCTGCGGGACCGGCCGCGTCCCGACCGGTCCGGCTCGCCGGTGCTCTACCTGCTGGTGTTCCTGGTGGGCGTCTACGGCGGCTACTTCACCGCCGCGCAGGGGATCATGCTGGTCGGGGTGATGGGGCTGCTCCTCACGGACCCGCTGCAGCGGCTGAACGCCTTCAAGAACACCCTGGCCTCGGTCGTGAACATCGTCGCGGGGGCCATCTACGCCGTCGTCGCGCCGGTCGACTGGAGGGTCGTCGGGATCATCGCGGTCAGCTCGATCGTCGGCGGGCTGCTCGGCGCGAAGGTCGGGCGCAGATTGTCGCCCGCTGTGCTGCGGAGCGTGATCGTCGTGATCGGGGTCGCGGCCATCGTGTTCCTGCTGGTGGAGTGAGCGGCCCGGAACTGTCGGGGGTGTCTGCTCTGCTGGGGCCGTGGACGACGACCGCGCCGCCGAGCTGGCCGCGGCCCTCGCCGCGCTGGCCGGTCGCGAGATCGGTCCGGCCGAGGCGCGGGCCGTCGTCGCGCACGCCCACGACCTGACCCCGGCCCGGGCGAACGCGGTCTGGACCCGGCACCGGGCGGCACCGCGGACCGTGCCGCTGCGCGACTACCTGGCGATGACGCTCCGGTTCACCGCGCAGGACCCGGCGGTCGGCCCGCTCGTCGGCGGGGAGCGGCACGCCTCACCGGATCCACACGGCCGACACGGTGGGATGGCACGGTGAGCACGACTGCCTCGACCGGCCCGGACCCGATCACTCCCGCCCGCGACGCCGAGCGGCTCGAGCGTGCGGTACTCGAGGTGAAGCGGGTGATCGTCGGCCAGGACCGGCTCGTCGAGCGGATGCTGGTGGGTCTGCTCGCGAAGGGGCACCTGCTGCTGGAGGGCGTCCCCGGCGTCGCGAAGACCCTCGCGGTGGAGACCTTCGCCCGGGTCGTCGGGGGGAGCTTCTCCCGGCTGCAGTTCACTCCCGACCTGGTGCCCGCCGACATCCTCGGCACCCGGATCTACCGGCAGGGCCGCGAGGAGTTCGACGTCGAGCTCGGTCCGGTCGTCGCGAACTTCGTGCTGGCCGACGAGATCAACCGCGCCCCGGCGAAGGTGCAGTCGGCGATGCTCGAGGTGATGGCCGAGCGCAAGCTCTCCCTCGCCGGTCGCGACCACCCGATGCCCGACCCGTTCCTCGTGCTCGCCACCCAGAACCCGATCGAGAACGAGGGCGTCTACCCGCTGCCCGAGGCCCAACGCGACCGCTTCCTGTTCAAGCTGATCATCGAGTACCCGGGGGTCGAGGAGGAGCGGGAGATCATCTACCGGATGGGGTCCACCCCACCGGTGGCCTCCCAGGTCCTCACCCCCGACGAGCTGGTCCGGCTGCAGCGCACCGCGGCGGACGTGTTCGTGCACCATGCCCTGGTCGACTACGTCGTGCGGCTGGTCGTCGCGACCCGGCTGCCGTCCGAGCACGGCCTGTCCGACGTCGCGTCCTGGATCGCCTACGGGGCCTCGCCGCGTGCGTCGCTGGGCATCGTGTCCGCCGCCCGCGCGCTGGCCCTGGTGCGTGGCCGCGACTACGTCCTGCCGCAGGACGTGCTGGAGGTCGCCCCGGACGTGCTGCGGCACCGCCTCGTGCTGTCCTACGACGCGATCGCCGATCAGGTGCCGGTCGACCACATCGTCACCCGGGTCCTGCAGACCGTGCCGTTGCCGCAGGTCAGCGCCCGGCCCGGGGGAGCGCCCGAGGGTGCGCCGTCGGCGTGGCCGCCCGCACCGGGTGCCGGCCAGGGTCCGGCGTGACGGCGGGGTCCGCCGACCTCGTCCGGCTCGAGGCCTCCCTGCGGACCCTGGAGCTGACCGTCCGGCGCCGGCTGGACGGCCTGCTCCAGGGCAACCACATCGGGCTGCTGCCCGGCCCGGGCACCGAGCCCGGCGACGCGCGGCCCTACCAGCCCGGTGACGACGTCCGCCGGATGGACTGGTCGGTCACCGCCCGCACCACCGCGCCGCACGTGCGGGAGACCGTCGCCGACCGCGAGCTGGAGACCTGGGCGGTGGTGGACCTGTCGCGCAGCATCGACTACGGCACCGCCCGCACCGACAAGCGGCACCTGGCGCTGGCCGGGCTGACCGCGGTCGCCCAGCTGACGACCGGCGGCGGCAACCGGCTCGGCGCCGTCGTGGCGAACGGGGAGTCGACGCTGCGGCTGCCCGCCCGCGGTGGCCTGGCGCACGCCCGTGGCCTGGTCCGCCGGGTCGCGACGATGCCGTCGGCGCCCGAGGGCACCCGCGGTGACCTGTCCCGCGCACTCGACGAGCTGCGCCGCCCCCCGCGCCGGCGCGGGCTGGTCGTGGTGGTCTCGGACTTCCTCGGCGAGCCCACCTGGGAGCGGTCGCTGCGGGCGCTCTCGGCGCGCCACGAGCTCCTCGCGATCGAGGTCGTCGACCCGCGGGAGCTGGAGCTGCCCGATGTCGGGACCGTCGTGCTGGCCGACCCCGAGACCGGGCGTCAGCGCGAGGTCGACACCACACCGCTGCTGCGCCGCGAGTTCGCCGCCGCCGCCTCCGAGCACCGCGACCGGGTGGCCGCGGCGCTGCGCCGCTGCGGGGCCGGGCACCTGACCCTGCGCACCGACACCGACTGGGTGGCCGACATCGTGCGGTTCGCCGTCGCCCGCAAGCACACCGCGTCCCCGCGCAGCGGCGCAGCGTCCCCGCGCACCGGCACCGGGTCTCTGCGCAGCGGCACGGCGTCCCCGCACGACGGCACAACGGCCCCGCGGAGGCCCGCGTGACGTTCACCGCCCCCTGGTGGCTGCTCGGGCTGCTCGTCGTCGCCGCGCTGGCGGTCGCCTACGTGTGGCTGCTGCGCCGGCGCCGTCGCGACGTCGTGCGGTTCACCAACCTGGAGCTGCTGGAGTCGGTCGCCCCGAACCGGCCGGGCCGGTGGCGGCACCTTCCCGCGATCGCGTTGATCGCGGCGCTGGCGGTGCTCACCGTGGCGCTCGCCGGGCCACAGGCGATGGCGAAGGTGCCGCGGAACCGGGCCACGGTGATGCTGGTGATCGACGTGTCGTTGTCGATGAAGGCCACCGACGTCGCGCCGACCCGGCTCGCCGCAGCGCAGGCCGCGGCCAAGCAGTTCGCCGACCAGCTGACCCCGGGCGTCAACCTCGGGCTGGTGTCCTTCGCCGGGACGGCGGCGGTGCTCGTCTCGCCCACGACCGACCGCAGCGCGGTGAAGAACGGCGTCGACAACCTGCAGCTCGCCGAGTCCACCGCGACCGGTGAGGCGATCTTCACGGCGATGCAGTCGATCGACACGTTCTCCCGGTCGCTGCAGGGCGGCCCGGACGCGGCGGGGGTGCCGCCCCCGGCGCGGATCGTGCTGCTCTCCGACGGCACCCAGACCGTGCCGGGGCCGGACGGGGAGAACGAGCCGCGCGGCTCGTTCACCGCGGCCGCCGAGGCGAAGAACCGCGGCATCCCGGTGTCCACGATCTCCTTCGGCACCAGCTACGGCACGATCGAGCTCGACGGCGGGCGCACCCCCGTCCCCGTCGACGACGCCTCGATGGAGCGCATCGCGCAGCTCGCCGGTGGCCGGTTCTTCACCGCCGCGACCGAGTCCGAGCTGCGCGCGGTCTACTCCGACCTGTCCGAGGAGCTCGGCTACGAGGAGCGCGAGGTCGACGCGAGCAGGCCGTGGATGATCGGCGGGTTCGTCCTGCTGATCGGCGGGCTCGGTGCGGGCATCCTGCTCGGCAGGCGGCTGCCGTGAGGGTGATCTCCGCTCGCGGGTACCGACCGGTAGTGCGTTAGGTTCACCCCCCGTGGGACGCAGCGTGCTCGTGACCGGAGGAAACCGCGGCATCGGCCTGGCGATCGCGCAGGCGTTCGCGGGCGAGGGCGACCAGGTGGCGGTGACCTACCGCTCGGGGAAGGACGACATCCCCGACGGGCTGTTGCCGGTGCACTGCGACGTCACCGACGCAGAGTCCGTCGACGCCGCGTTCACCGAGGTCGAGGCCGCGCACGGACCGGTCGAGGTGCTGGTGTCCAACGCCGGCATCACCGACGACGGCCTGCTCATGCGGATGTCCGAGGAGTCCTTCACCCGGGTCGTCGACGCCAACCTCACCGCCGCCTACCGGGTCGCGAAGCGGGCCTCGCGCGGGATGCTGAAGGCCAAGAAGGGCCGGATGATCTTCGTGTCGTCGGTCGTGGGCCTCTCCGGGTCGGCCGGGCAGGTCAACTACGCCGCCTCGAAGTCCGGGCTCGTCGGCCTCGCCCGCTCGGTCGCCCGCGAGCTCGGCAGCCGTGGCATCACCGCGAACGTCGTCGCTCCCGGGTTCGTCGACACCGACATGACCCGCGCGCTGCCCGAGAAGCGGCGCGAGGAGATCCTCGGGACCATCCCGCTCTCCCGCTACGCCGACGCCGGCGAGATCGCCTCGGTCGTCGCCTTCCTCGCCTCGCCCGGCGCCGGCTACGTCACCGGGGCGGTCGTCCCGGTCGACGGCGGTCTGGGCATGGGGCACTGATCGGCGCTCGCGCGCGAACACCGACACCGGGCCCCGGGTCCGGGCCCCGCAGAACTCTCGAAAGGACGTCATGGGACTGCTCGACGGCAAGCGGCTGCTGATCACCGGTGTGATCACCGATGCCTCGCTGGCCTTCCACTCCGCCAAGATCGCCCAGGAGCAGGGCGCCGAGGTCGTGCTCACCGGCTTCGGCCGGATGCGGCTGGTCGAGCGGATCGCGATGCGGCTGCCGAAGCCCGCCCCGGTCGTCGAGCTGGACGTGTCGAACCAGGAGCAGCTGGACTCGCTCGTCGAGCGGATCACTCCGCACCTGGGCGAGGAGCCCCGCCTCGACGGCGTGCTGCACTCGATCGGGTTCGCCCCGGCGGGTGCGCTGGGGGAGGGTGCGTTCCTGAACGCGCAGTGGGAGGACGTCGCCACCACGATCCAGGTGTCGGCGTTCTCGCTGAAGTCGCTGGCGATGGCGTGCAAGCCGCTGCTCGGTCCGGGCAGCTCGATCGTCGGCATGGACTTCGACAACCGTCAGGCCTGGCCCGCCTACGACTGGATGGGCGTCGCGAAGTCCGCGCTGGAGTCGGTCACCCGCTACCTGGCCCGTGACCTGGGCCGCGACGGCATCCGGGTCAACCTGGTCGCCGCCGGCCCGGTGAGGACGATGGCCGCCAAGTCGATCCCGGGCTTCGCCGCGTTCGAGGACGTGTGGGACAAGCGCGCCCCGCTCGGCTGGGACATGAACGACCCGGTGCCGGTCGCCAAGACCGTGTGCGCTGCACTGTCGGACTGGATGCCGACCACCACCGGATCGATGATCATGGCCGACGGCGGGGTGCACGCCGTCGGCGTGTGAGGCCGGGGAGCGCGCCCGCGGGAAGGCGTCGATAATCGGGTCCGTGCCCGAACAGTCCTGCCCCGACCCCGATGCCATCCTGGTGCTCAGCTTCGGCGGCCCCGAGGCCCCCGACGAGGTCCGCCCGTTCCTGGAGAACGTGACCCGGGGCCGCGGGGTCCCGCCGGAGCGCCTCGACGCCGTCGAGGAGCACTACCAGCACTTCGGCGGGGTCTCGCCGATCAACGCCCGCAACCGCGAGCTGATCGCGTCGATCGCCGCGCGCACCGAGCTGCCGGTGTACTTCGGCAACCGCAACTGGCGGCCCTTCGCCGAGGACACCGTGCGCGAGATGGCCGAGGCCGGCGTCGAGCGGGCACTGGTGTTCGCGACCAGCGCCTACGGCGGCTACTCCGCCTGCCGCCAGTACCACGAGGACATCGCCCGGGCCCGCGACGCCGCCGGCGACGCGGCGCCCGATCTGGTCAAGCTGCGCCACTTCTACGACCACCC
The DNA here is from genome assembly GCF_008369905.1 of Pseudonocardia sp. EV170527-09. Lineage (NCBI taxonomy): Bacteria > Bacillati > Actinomycetota > Actinomycetes > Pseudonocardiales > Pseudonocardiaceae > Pseudonocardia > Pseudonocardia sp. EV170527-09. The sequence goes on along the minus strand of NZ_VRMC01000011.1, from coordinate 80,266 downwards.
GGACTTCGTGCGCGCCAACGCCGACGCCGTCCGGTCGGCGTGGGCGCAGCTGCCCGAGGACCGGCGCGAGGCGGCGCGGCTGGTGTTCACGGCGCACTCCATCCCCACCTCGGCCGACGCGGCCGCCGGAACCCCGGCCGACGGCGGGCACCGCTACTCCCGGCAGGTCGCCGAGGCCGCCGCGCTGGTCGCCGCCGAGCTGGGCGTCGACGAGTTCGATGTCGTCTGGCAGTCCCGCTCGGGTCCGCCGCAGGTGCCGTGGTTGGAGCCCGACATCGTCGACCACATCGACGACCTGCACGCCAAGGGTGTGCCCGCGGTCGTCGTCGCGCCGGTCGGGTTCGTGTCCGACCACGTCGAGGTCGTGTGGGACCTCGACAACGAGGCGGCCGAGCGCGCCGCCGAGCACGGCATGGGGTTCGCCCGCGCCGCCACCGCCGGGCCGGACCCGCGGTTCGCCGACATGGTGGTCGAGCTCGTGCGGGAGCACACCGACGACGCGCCCGCCCGGCGCCTGGGCACCGGGCCGTCGGCGGGGTGCACCCGCAACGGGGCACCCTGCGCGGTCGACTGCTGCGTGCCGCAGCGGCGGCCCGCCCGATCGGGCTGATCAGCGTCGCCGCATCCCGCCACACCGCATCGCACCGCGCGGTCTCCTCGCCGGCCGTCGGATCGTGCCCCGACCTCTGATGACAATGATTCATTGACGCCAGCTGATCGTCGCCGAAACGACGACAACCACACCGCCACGAGCCGGAAGAGCCGGCGCCGGCCGGGGAGCCCGGGGCCGCGGGACCTCCGTGCGACCTGCGGTGTCGTCGGGCCCGGGTCAGCGGGGCAGGTCGGCGGCCCGGTCGAGGGCGTCGACGACGGCGTCGGTGAACGCTCCGGCGCCACCGTGCCCGGCGTCGTCGATGATCCGCAGCTCGCTGCCGGGCCAGCGCCGGTGCAGGTCCCAGGGGATGTCCGGGGGCCCGCTGACGTCGTACCGGCCGTGGACCAGGCTCCCGGGGATGCCGGTGAGCCGGGTCGCCCCGTCGAGCAGGGCGCCGTCGGGGAGGAATGCGGCGTGCCGCCAGTAGTGCGTGACCAGCCGGGCGAACACGAGCCGGAACGCCGGGTCCTCGTAGCGGCTGCTCGGCCGGTGTCCCGGGGCGAGGGAGACGTGGACGTCCTCCCAGCGGCACCACTCGCGGGCGGCGTGCTCGCGGACGGCCGGGTCGGGGTCGGCGAGCAGGGTCGCGTAGGCGTCGACGAGGCGGGTGCCGCGCAGCGGGGCGGGCACGGCCTCGGCGAAGCGGTCCCATTCGGCGGGGAAGATCCGGCGCATGTCCTCGGTGATCCAGCGGACCTCCCGCTCGGTCGTCGTCGCGACGGCGGCGAGCAGGAGCGCCTCGACCCGCTGCGGGTGGGCCTGGGCGTAGGCCAGCGCGAGGGTGCTGCCCCAGGAACCGCCCTTCACGACCCAGGAGGGGATCGCCAGCAGCTCGCGCAGCCGCTCGATGTCGTCGAGCAGCAGCTGGGTGGTCTGGGTGCGTTCCAGGTCGACGTCGGGGTCGGACGCGAGCGGCCTGCTGCGGCCGCATCCGCGCTGGTCGAACAGCACGATCCGGTACCGCTCGGGGTCGAAGTACCGGCGTGCCCCCGCCGAGCAGCCCGAGCCGGGGCCGCCGTGCACGTACAGCACCGGGCGTCCGTCGGGGTTGCCGCAGGTCTCCCAGTACAGCGCCTGGCCGTCGTCGGTGGTGAGGACGCCGGTGTCGTAGGGCTCGATCGGTGGGTGGAGAGGCACCGCTACAACCCTGCCAGCAGGGCGGCGGAGTTGTCCTCCCAGGCGTTGTCGACACGGATGTAGGTGCCGACGGTGGCCAGGGAGCGGTGCCGGGTCTGGTGGGCGATGGCCCGGTCGGAGGCGCCTCGCTGGTGGGCGTAGGTGACGTGGCCCGCGCGCAGGGAGTGCGCCGACCAGGGGCCGGGGCCGATGCCGGCGCGGGCGACCGCACGCTGGACGATCTCGTTGACCGACTCCGGGTGCAGCGGACGGTCGGTGACCCGGTTGCCGCGGGTGACCTTGCGCAGCACCGGGCCCTCGGTGATCCCGGCGGCCTCGAGCCAGGTCCGCAGCGCGGTGACCGGGCAGCGCGCGGCCCGGTGCGCGTGCGGGAGGACCACGAGCTCGGGCTCGGTGCCGTACGGGTTGGTCTTGGACCGGGGGATCGACAGGACGCGGCCGCGGGGGTGCTCGGCGACCTCGGCGACGGTGAGTCCGGCCAGCTCGGAGCGGCGCAGCGCGGAGAAGAACCCGACCAGCAGCAGGGCCCGGTCGCGCAGGCCGGCGAGGTCGGTCCCGGACCCGCAGGCGGCGACGACGTCGTCGAGATCGGGCGGCATGAGGGCGCGGGCCCGGACCGGCGGCGCGCCGTGGGTACGGCGGATGCCCTCCCACACGGCGGTGACGCGGCGGGCGTCGGTGGGGTCGGGCAGGTCGCGCATGACGTGGACGAAGCGGATCGAGGACAGCCGACGGCTGATGGTCCCGACCTTGGCCCCGGCCCCGGCGAGCTCGGTGATGTAGCCGGACAGCGCCTCGGGGGCGGCGGGCAGCGGCGCGTGGCCGTTCCGGGCGCACCAGCCGCTGAACTCACGCCAGTCCGAGGCGTAGCCGCGGCGGGTGTTCGGGGAGCGGGCGGCCGCGACGTAGGCGGCCTCCTCCGGCGTCAGCGGCAGGTCGACCTGCGGTGCGAGCAGCTCGGCACCGGGGACCGTGGTGCGGTCGGGCACGGGGGCGGTCACGGGGTCATCCTGCCGGTTGCGGCGCGGCGGCCACGAGCACCACGCCCGACCCGCTCGCCCCCTCGGCGGGGAACCGGAGCTCGGCCTCGGTGCGCAGCCCGGTGTCCTCGACGAGCGCGCGGAGCCGCTCGGGCCGCCACAGGTGCGTGGTCCAGGTGACCGGGACGCCGCCGTAGCCCTCGGTGCGGACGAGGTCGCCGTCGCCGGCGTGGGTGGCCAGGATCAGTCGTCCACCCGGGGCCAACGCCCGGGCGAAGGAGGCCAGGACGTGCGGCAGGACGTCGCGGGGCAGGTTGAACAGCGACCACCACCCGAGCACACCGGCGAGCGAGCCGTCGGGCACGTCGAGCTCGGTGGCCGAACCGACCGCGAACGAGCAGTGCGGGTGCAGGCGACCGGCATGGGCGACCATTGCGGGGGACAGGTCCACGCCCGAGGCGTCCACCCCGCGCTCCACCAGGTAGGCGGTGACCTGCCCCGGCCCGCAGCCGACGTCGAGGACCGGCCCGCGGCCGGCGACGGCGTCGGCGAACACGTCCATCGCGGCGCGCAGCCAGGGATGGGCGCGGACGTCCCCGATCCCGGTGTCGACGACCATCGCCACGTAGTTGTCGGCGACGCGGTCGTAGGACGCGCGGACGGCGTCCAGGTCGGCGGGGCGCGGGACCGGTTCGGTGGGCACGCCGGCGACCGTAGGGCAGGGAACCGACACTCAGGCGCCGCGTGACCGGCGACCGGCCGGGGTGTGGCGCAGGGCCCGCTGGTGCGCGACGGCGCGGCGCACGATGTCGATCACGCCGTCGTCGTCGGCCAGGTAGAGGCGGTGGCGGCCCTGGCGGCGGACGCGGACCCACCCGGCCGCCTTGAGCTTGCCCAGGTGGTGGCTGACCGTCGCGACGGACTGACCGAGCTCCTCGGCGAGGGCGCCGACGTCGCGCTCGCCGTCGGCCAGCAGCCACATGATGTGCAGCCGGACGGTGGCCGCGAGCATCCCGAAGACGGAGGCGGTGTCGTGCAACAGGTCCTGCGACGGGGGATCGGAGGTCAACGGTCTCCTTCCGCGACGGGGTGACGACCGTCAAACATTCTCACAACCGTTTGAACGTTGCAGCTCGGTACGGTTCACTGGTGGCCGACAGTCCACGTGGGAGGTGAGCCGGATGTCCGACGACGAGCACAGTAGGTGCGGCCGCGTGGACGGCCGGCTGCCGCGTCGGAGCGCCGGCGGCTGAGCACCCGGGTGGGCCTCGTCCTGCCCGCCGTCCCCATCGGCCGTTCCTGCGCCACCTCTTCCCTCCGTCACCGCCGCCCTGCGCGGACCGGTCGTCGCGCGCTGCGCCGACCGGCGCCGACGCGTGCCCGGCCGCGGTCGGCGGACCTCTCCTGAGCAACGAGAGCGAGTACGTGATGACGACCGTCGAGATGCTGCTGCGCCTGGGGGCCGGTGTCGGCCTGGGCACGGTGATCGGCTTCGAGCGCCAGTACCGGGCGCGGATGGCCGGCCTGCGCACCAACGCGCTGGTCGCCGTCGGCGCGACCCTGTTCGTCCTGCTGTCCGCACACGGCTTCGGTGGGCTGTCCGACACCGGCAGCGCCGATCCCACCCGGGTGGCGGCCCAGATCGTGTCCGGCATCGGGTTCCTCGGCGCCGGGGTGATCCTGCGCGACGGGATGACCGTCCGCGGGCTCAACACCGCGGCGACCCTGTGGTGCTCCGCCGCCGTCGGAGCACTGTCCGGGGCCGGGCTCTACCCGGTCGCCGCCGCGGGGACCGGCGTCGTGGTGCTGGTGAACCTGGCACTGCGCCCGCTGGGGCGGGCCATCGACCGCCGCCCGGAGTCCGGCGACGAGACTCCGACCGTCTACAGCTTCCACGCCGTCACCCGCGACGACGCCGAGGCCCACGTCCGGGCGCTGCTGGTCCAGGCACTCGGGCGCACCGACTTCCGGCTCGCCTCGGTCCGGTCGGCCAACACCGACACCGACGGCTACGTCGAGGTCCGGGCCGACCTGGCCGCCGACCACCGTGACGACACCCAGATGGAGTCGGCGGTCAGCCGGCTGTCGCTGGAGCCCTCGGTCACCAGTGTCCGGTGGGACGTGCGGACCCCGGCCCGGGACACCGGCGCCGCGCGCTGACCCCGCCCGCAGGCGGAGAAAGGAGACCGTCGTGGTGCTGCGGGTGTTCCCCTCCCGGGAGGCACTGGCCCGGCCGCGGCAGGGCCTCGTCGATGTCGCCGTGCTGGCCGGGGCCGCCGCCCTGCTGTACGCGCTGGTGCGGGTCTCGCACGGGATCGACGTCCCGTTCGACCCGGCCACCGCCCCGTCACGGCTCTCGACCGACCCGGCCGAGCTGCCCTACTACGCCGCCCGCTCGCTGCTGCGGATGTTCGCCGCGCTCGTGCTGTCGGTGCTGTTCACCTTCGTCTACGCCACCGCCGCGGCCCGGCTGCCGCGCGCGGAGGCGGTGCTCCTGCCAGCGCTCGACATCCTGCAGTCGGTGCCGATCCTGGGGTTCCTGTCGATCACGGTCACCGGCTTCCTCGCCCTGTTCCCCGGCTCGGAGCTGGGCCTGGAGTGCGCGTCGATCTTTGCGATCTTCACCTCGCAGGCCTGGAACATGGCGTTCGCCTTCCACCGGTCGCTGGTGTCCCAGCCCCGTGAGCTGGACGAGGCGGCACGGCTGCTGCGGCTGTCGAAGTGGCAGCGGTTCTGGCGGGTCGACGTGCCCGGCGGGATGATCCCGCTGGTCTGGAACGGCATGATGAGCTTCGGCGGCGGCTGGTTCTTCCTGGTCGCCTCGGAGGCGCTGACCGTCGACGGCCACTCCTACGTGCTGCCCGGCATCGGTGCCTACGTCGCCACCGCGACGGCCGACGCCGACCCGGGCCGGGTGCTGCTCGCCGTCGTCGTCATGGTGGTCATGGTCGTCGGGGTGAACGTGCTGTTCTGGCGGCCGCTCACGGCCTGGGCGGAGCGGTTCCGGATCGGCGACTCCGCGCCCGCCGAGGCACCCCGCAGCGTGGTGCTGGACCTGCTGCGCCGCTCCCGTGTCCCGCGAGCGGTCGGCCGGGTCGCGGGGCGGCTGGTCGGGCCACTCGACCGGGTCATGGCCGTGTTCGGCCGCGCCGAGCACCCGCTGCGGGTGTCGGCCGTGCGCCGGCGGGCCGGTGACGTCGTGCTGGGAGCGGCGGTGGCGGCCGTGCTCGCCTACGCCCTGGTCCGGATGGCCGGCTACGTCGCGGCGACGGTCGGGTTCGGCGAGATCGGGCACGCCCTGCTGCTGGGGCTGGTCACGTTCGGCCGGGTGGTGCTGCTCGTCGCCGTCGCGACGGTGGTGTGGGTGCCGGTCGGGGTGTGGATCGGGATGAACCCACGGGTGTCCCGGCTCGCGCAGCCGGTGGTGCAGGTACTGGCCTCGTTCCCGGCGAACTTCCTGTTCCCGCTGGTCACCGGGGTGTTCCTGGCGACCGGGGTGAGCCTGGACTGGGGCGGGATCGTGCTGATGAGCCTGGGTGCGCAGTGGTACATCCTGTTCAACGTGATCGCCGCGGCGTCGGCGATCCCGCACGACCTGCGCGAGGCCGCGGCCGACCTCGGGCTGCCGCGTTCGCTGTGGTGGCGTCGGCTGGCGCTGCCCGCGGTGTTCCCCGGCTACGTCACCGGCGGGATCACCGCGGCGGGTGGTGCCTGGAACGCCTCGATCGTCGCCGAGGTCGTGACCTACGGACCGGTCACGCTCACCGCCACCGGGCTCGGCGCGTACATCGCTCAGGCCACCGCTGCCGGCGACGGGCCCCGGATCCTGATCGGCGTCGTCGTCATGAGCCTCTACGTCGTCGGGGTCAACCGCCTGTTCTGGCGCCCCCTCCAGGCCCTGGCCGAGCGCCGCTTCGCCCTCTGACCCGCTGCCCCACCGATCACCAGGAGGCATCCCGTGTCGTCCACGACCGCCACCCGTTCCGACGCCCTGATCACGCTCGACGGGGTCAGCACGAGCTTCCCCGGCAGCACGGGGGAGGAGCTGCGGGTCCTGCAGGACATCGCCCTGGAGCTGCGCGAGGGGGAGATCGTCGCGTTGCTCGGCCGGTCGGGTTCGGGCAAGTCGACCCTGCTGCGCACCATCGCCGGGCTGATCGCGCCGACGTCGGGCTCGGTGCGGTACCGGGGCCGCGAGCTCGACGGCGCCAACCCCGGTGCCGCGATGGTGTTCCAGTCCTTCGCACTGATGCCGTGGCTGACCGTGCAGGACAACGTCGAGCTGGGGCTCGCCGCCCGGGGCGTCGCGGCGGCCGAGCGCCGCGAGCGCGCCCTGGCCGCGATCGACCTGATCGGACTCGACGGCTTCGAGTCCGCCTACCCGCGGGAGCTCTCGGGCGGCATGCGCCAGCGGGTCGGGTTCGCCCGGGCGCTGGTGCTGGAACCCGACCTGCTGCTGATGGACGAGCCGTTCTCCGCCCTGGACGTGCTCACCGCGGAGAACCTGCGCACCGAGCTGATGAGCCTGTGGACCGGACGGCGCTTCCCGACCCGGTCGGTCTGCATCGTCACGCACAACATCGAGGAGGCGGTTCTGCTGGCCGACCGGGTCGTCGTCCTGGAGGCCAACCCGGGGCGCATCCGGGCGGAGGTCGCGGTCGACCTGACGCGGCCGCGGGACCGCGCGACGCCGGCGTTCACCGCGCTGGTCGACCGGCTCTACGACCTGTTGACCGGTCGCGGGTCCGACGTCGTCGGGGCCGGTACCGGCGAGGTGACCCCGACCGCGCGGCCGCTGCCCGCCGCCTCGGTGGGCGGGCTGGCGGGCCTGGTGGAGCTGGTGCACTCCGGTGGCGGCCGGGCGGACCTGCCCGAGCTCGCCGCCGGGCTGAGCTTCGAGGTCGACGACCTGCTGCCGCTGGTCGACGCGGCCGCGATGCTCGACCTGCTGGAGGTGTCCGGTGCGGACCTGCATCTGACCGGCACCGGGCGGGCGTTCACCACTGCCGACATCCAGGAGAGCAAGCGGATCTTCGCCGCGCAGGCGGTGACGCGGGCCCCGCTGGTGCGCACCGTGCACCGGGCGCTGTCCGCCGCGGCGGACGGATCGCTGCGGGTCGGGTTCTTCCTGGACCTGCTGCAGCGGGGGTTCTCCGCCGAGGACGCCCGCCGCCAGATCGACACCGCGATCGACTGGGGCCGCTACGGCGAGCTGTTCGACTTCGACACCGACACCGGTCTGCTCACCCTCGACCCGGCCCCCTGACCCGCCGGGCCGCCCGCTCTCCCGGGCGGCCCCTGTCCAGTCACCCGGGATTCCCTGCATTATCCAGTGTTATCCTCAGTTAGTAGTAACTAACTACGAACTGGTTCTAAGTTTCAGAAACACGAACCGGTAGCCTGGAGTGCATGGTGGACACGGTGGTGCGGTGCGGATACAGCCGATGCCGGGCGGAGCTGCCCCCGCCCGGGCCGCAGGGCGGCCGTCCGCGGTCGTTCTGCCGGGACACCCGGTGGGAGCAGGGGCGAACCTGCGCGCAGATGGCGCGCGCCGAGCGAGAGGCCCTCGGCGCCCTCGGCCTCGACACCGGGACCGGGGCGTTCGCGCTCGACGCGGACCGGCTCCGTGAGCACGTCGGTGCCCTTGCCGGACCGGTCGCCGAGCTGTCCGGGGCACTGACCGCCGTGCTGGACCGGCTCGACGAGATCGAGCGCGACGCCCTGGCCGCCACCGAGGCCGCCCGCGCTGCCGCCACGGAGTCCGACGCGGCCCGTCAGCAGGCCGAGACCGCCCGGGAGGCGGCCGAGCGCCGGGCCCGTGACGCGGACCGGGCCGCCACCGACGCCCGGCAGGAGCGGGCCGAGGCGGTGGCCCGGGCCGAGGAGGCCGCCGCCACCGCCCTCGCGGCGACCGAGGCCCTCGGTGCCGCGCGCCAGCAGGCCGCCGACGCCGTCGCCGCCCGGGACGCCGCCGTCGTTGCGCGCGACGCCGCCGTCGCCGACGCCCGTGCGGAGCGGGAGGCCACCGCGTCCGCCGGCCGGGGCCGGGAGACCGCGGTGCTCGCGGCCCGGACCGCGGAGCACGAACGCGACACCGCCCTCGCCCGCGCGGACGACCTGGCCCGCGACCGCGACCGCGTGGCCGGGGAGCTGGCGGCGCTGCGCGCCGAGCTCGCCTCGGTGGCCGGCGAGCGGGCCGGGCTGGCCGAGACCGTCGCCGAGCAGCGCAGCCGTCTCGCCGGGCAGCAGGACGCGCTGGCCGAGGCCCGTGCCGTCGCCGACGGGCTGCGTGAGGAGCACGACGCGGCGCGTGCGGAGATCCGGGAGCTCTCCGACCGGATCGAACGCGTCCGCGCCGAGCGCGACGGCCACGCCGCCGAGCTCGAACGGCTGCGGACCGCGACCGTGGGACCCGCTCCTGTGTCCCGGATGCACCCCGACGACCTCGCCGCCCTGGCCGCAGCCCTCAAGGACTGACACACCGGGCGGGGCCGGCCTCGGGGCGACGCGGCTCGCGCGCCGGCGTGCCCCGACCGTCGAGATCGCGAACGTCCGGCGTCAGGAGCCGTCCTGAGCCGCCCGATCACCGGTCGTCCGCTCGGACAGGGCCCAGCTGGCCAGGACGTCCATCGCCTCGCGCGACGGTGACCCGGCCGCGGTCGAATAGAGGAACAGCGTGGTGTCCGGATCACCGGGCGGGGTGAGGGTCTCGTACTCCACGCTCAGGTGCCCGACGACCGGGTGACGCAGCCGCTTGGTCCCGTGGGTCCGCTGGTAGACGCGGTGCTCCCCCCACCAGCGATCGACATCGGGGCTCTCCCGGCGCAGCTCGGCCACGAGCTCGACGGTCGCCCGGTCCCCGGGGTCGCGGCCTGCCTCCAGCCGCAGGGTCTCGACCGCGGCGCGGGCCTGGACCGCCCAGTCCTCGAACAGCGACCGCGCGTCGGCGTCGAGCACGATCCACCGGGCGTAGTTGCGCTCGGGGCCGGGGAACCGCTCGAAGTCGACGAACAGCGCCGCGGCCATCCGGTTCGCGGCCAGCACGTCCATCCGGCGGCCCAGCAGCAGCGCCGGCTCGTCGAGGGCGTCGAGCAGCTGTCGCAGCCCGGGCCGCACCCGCTGCACCGCCCGGGCCCGGGGCTGCGGCGAGGCCGGGCCGATCCCGATCAGGTCGCTCAGGTGGGCCCGTCCCGCAGCGTCCAGCTCCAGGGCCCGGCCGATGGCCTCGACCACCGACGGCGACGGGAGGATCCGGCGTCCCTGCTCCAGCCGGGCGTAGTAGTCCGAGGACACCCCGGCGAGCAGCGCCACCTCCTCCCGGCGCAGCCCCGGCACTCGGCGGACGCGCCCGTCGGCGGGCAGGCCCGCGCGCGCCGGGTCGCACTGACCGCGGGCGCGGCGCAGGAAGTCGGCGAGCTCGCGGTTGTTCCCGGCCATGCCGGCCAGTATCGCCCCATCCGGTCCGTCCCACCTGGCCCTGTGCGTCCTGGTCAGCGGAGTCCGCGGTCGGGCAGGGCCCGGTATCGACGCCCGCGGCGCCCGTGCCGCCGCAAGGCTGGGGACACGCTCCGATCGCCGGGAGCGCACCACGGTCGACCATCGAGGGAGAACCACCATGAGCCGGATCCTGATCGTCATGTCCGCCGCCGACACCTGGGAGCGCACGGACGGCACCTCCTACCCGACGGGCTACTGGGCCGAGGAGCTGGCGGCGCCGTACGAGACGTTCGTCGGCGCCGGGCACACCGTCGAGTTCGCCTCCCCCGGCGGCGTTCTGCAGCCCCTGGACCAGCACAGCGCCGACCCCGAGGTCGCCGGTCCCGACTGCGCGCGTTACGTCGAGGTCGCGGAGACCGCCCTGCGGGAGTTCGGGGCGCCGCTGGTGCTGGCCGAGGTCGACCCGGAGCGCTACGACGCGATCGTGCTCCCCGGCGGCCACGGACCGGTCGTCGACCTGCACGAGGACGCCGACCTGGGTGCGCAGCTGGAGCGGGCCGATGCCGACGGCCGGATCGTCGGCGCGGTGTGCCACGGCCCCGCGGGTCTGCTGAGCGCCACCGGCCCGGACGGCGGCTGGCTGTTCGCCGGGCGCCGGATGGCCGCCTTCACCGACGAGGAGGAGCAGATGTTCGGCACGGCGGAGGGCGCTCCGTGGCTGCTGGCGAGCCGGCTGCGCGAGCGCGGTGCGGCCCACGAGAGCGGGCCGGCGTACGAGGCGTTCACCGTCGTCGACGGCAACCTGGTCACCGGTCAGAACCCGGCGTCCAGCGCGCCGATGGCCCAGCACGTCAACGACGCCCTGCGTGCCCGCGGCTAGGTGTTGCCGGTCCGGCCGAGGAGGAGGGTCTCCCGGGCGAGCTCCCGGCCGACCTGGTGGGCGCGGTGGGCCGAGCCGTCGCCGTCGTCGAAGGAGCCGACGTCGGCGTCGGTCGGTGTGGAGTGGGCGTGCTCACCGGGGGGGCGATCGTCAGGCCGGCGCCGGCGTGCATCGTGTGATCGCAGTGCTCATCCGTCGGTGGGGCAGGCCGCGATTACGCCGTCCGGACCTTCCAACGGTCACGCGTGACTGTAAGTTCTCCTCGGGGTAGGAGGTGTCACCGTCGATGCCGACCACGGTCACGGGGTCCACATGAGATGGATGCTGGGCAGGCTCCGTCGCGGGAGGCACCGTGCCCGGGGCCGGTGGCGCCGCCGGGGCTGCACGTGGCCGTGGTGACCCGTCGTCGACGCGGCCTGGCACGCTCGGCGTCATGACCTCCCGTATTCCCTCCCGCCGTCGCCCCGACGGTGAGGTCCCCGCCCCGGTCGTGGTGACGGTGCTGCGGGAGCGGCTCTACGGCACCCTGTCCTGCCTCTCGACCCTGCTGGTCCTCCTCGGCCACGGCGGCGAGGGATCCTCGGCCGGGTCCGCGATCGTGGACGTCGTCGTGGCCGCGGGCGCCCTGTGGGCGGCGAGCCTGCTCTCCGACGTCGTCGCCCACCTCACCGTGCACGGTCACGGCCCCCGCGGCCGCGAGCTCGTCGCCGCGCTGCGCAGCTCGGGGCAGATCCTGCAGGCCTCCGCCGCGCCCGTCGTGCTGCTCGTCGCCGCCGCGGTCGGGCTGCTGGAGCTCACCACCGCGCTGGAGCTCGCGACCGGGGTGACGGTGCTCGTGCTGGCCCTGTTCGCGGTGCTCGCGGCCCGGCGGACCCCGCTGTCGTGGTGGCGACGGGTGCTGCTGGTCGTCGCACTGGTCGGGCTGGGCGCGCTGGTCATCGTGGTCAAGCTGCTCGCGCACGGCTGACCTCGCACACGGCCGACCCCGGCCGGTCCGGCACGGACTCAGGTGGTGCCCGGGCGGGGCGGCCCGTACCGGAACGACGGGAGCGACCCCTCGGCGGTCGCGCAGGGCGAGAACCCGTCGAGGAGGTGGTCGACCCCGGACCAGGCACACGCGGCGGGGACGTCGTCGTCGAACGGGGCGAGGACGTTCACGCAGTAGGCGGCGTCGCGGCCGCGGACGGTGTCGGCGACGGCCGGGGCCCGCCCGGCGGCGCCGCCCAGGTGCCGGATCCCGGTCACGACCATCGGCCCGGTGCGGGAAACGACCCGGTCGAGGCCGTCAGGGTCGAGGCCGCCGACCAGCACGTCGTCGCCGAGGTAGGCGTGCGGGACCTCGGGCTCGGCGTACACCCGCGACGACGCGCGCGGGTCCAGCGGGGCGACGGCGACGTCGCCCCAGGTTGCGCGGCGCCCGCGCGGACGGTGCGGGTGCGCGACCCGACGACCACCTCCGCCAGCGCCGCGGTGTCGATCAGCAGGCCGCCGTCGCACGGGCGGCGCAGGCCGTGCCCGGTGGCGTGCACGGTGACGGCGAGGCCGTCGTGGTCGGCCCGCGCCAGCGCGGCGCTGCTGGAGTCCCTGCTCCGGCAGCACCCGGCGCCGTGAGATCAGCTGAGATCAGCTGAGATCAGCTGAGATCGGCGGGAGATCAGCCGGGCATCAGCGGGGGACCGACACCAGGACCCGGACGGCCTCGGCGACGGCGGCGCGGCGCGCCACCCGGACCGCGGTGGCGATCGGGCGCAGCGCGTCGGACCGGGCAACCGCCGCCGACGCCGACAGCGCGCCGCCGGGCTCGTCGCCGGACGCGGCGGACAGGATCGCGTCGACCTCGTCGGCCTGCTGCAGCACCCGCAACGCCTGCGGGGGCATCCCGCCGGGCCACAGCGCCTGCGGGCGCCGGCGCAGCCAGGCCTCGATCTCCTCGCGCACGCCCGGCCGGTGACGGGCCACCCCCAGGTCGGTCAACGCCGCGGCGGCGGCCCGCACCTGGCCGCGCAGCTCCCGCTCGGCCTCGTTCAGCGCGACGTACTCCGGGACCGGGTCGGCGTCGGTGACCGAGTGCACGGTCCAGCGGACCACCCCGTCGGCGATCGGCGACGGTACGACGCCGAACCCGGCGTCGGGGAACAGCACGCCCTCGCCCGCGGTGATCGCGGCGTCGGAGAACGGGCCAGGTCCGGGCAGGCCGCGCACGTCCCCCGGGGCGGGCAGCACCAGACGGGCCTGTCCGCGCGGGGCGGCCCGGCGGACGGCGGCGAGCAGCATCGCCGTCGACGTCGGCGCCGCCCCGGGGCCGGGCAGGCCGGTCGTGGCGGCGGTGACGTCGTCGGCGGCGAGCACGTCGTGCGCCTCCGACCACGGCGCAAGCGCGTCGAGGACGTCGTCGGGTGCGGCGGACCCGGCCAGCCAGGCCGAGGCCCACACGGCGAAGGTCGTGGAGGCACAGGACACGGCGGTCAGGCTAACGGCCCCTCCCGCGTCGCACACCCGGCACGTGGGTGACGCAGCGCTACGAACTTCACGCTGAGCGTGACCACCGGAGTGTGGGCGTGTCGTGCACCGGTCACCGACCGACGTCGACCGATACTGGCTCACCATGAGCCGGACCCACGACTACCGGGGAATCTTCGACACCGCGGGCACCCGTGCGCCGCGGGAGAGCCGGGTGGCCGAGGTCGCCGCCGAGCCGGGCCTGGTCGTCGAGGACCCGGCCAGCGGGTTCTGCGGTGCCGTCGTGACCGTCACCGGCTCGGAGGTGACGCTGGAGGACCGCTTCGGCGGCCGGCGCATCTTCCCGCTGCGTCCCGCCGGGTTCCTCCACGAGGGCCGTCCCGCGACGCTGGTCCGGCCGCAGGCCGCCCCCGCCGGTCGCACGCTGTCCGCCTCCGGGTCGGTGCACGTCGCGAACCTGAAGGCCCGCACCGCGCGGGCCGCCCGGATCTGGGTCGAGGGGCTGCACGACGCCGCGCTCGTCGAACAGGTGTGGGGCCACGACCTGCGCGTCGAGGGTGCCGTCGTCGAGCCGCTGCACGGCGTCGACGACCTGGCCGCGGCCGTCCGCGACTTCGACCCCGGACCGCACCGGCGCCTGGGCATCCTCGTCGACCACCTCGTCGAGGGCACCAAGGAGACCCGGCAGGCCCGCGAGGCCTACCGTGCCACCCCCGCCGCCCAGCACAACGTGCTGGTGACCGGCCACCCCTACGTCGACGTCTGGCAGGCGGTGAAGCCCTCGGTCGTCGGGATCCGCGAGTGGCCGGTGATCCCGCGCGGCACCGACTGGAAGACCGGGGTCTGCGCGGCGCTGCGGTGGGGCGAGCCCGCCGACGGTGCCCGGCGGGTGCTCGGCGCGGTCCGCAGCTACCGCGACCTGGAGACCCCGATGATCGGCGCGGTCGAGCGGCTCATCGACTTCGTCACCGCCGAGGGGGCCTGACCCCGACACCGGGGTCGAACTCCGGCACCGACCGGTAACGATCGGGCCAAGCAGTGCGGAGCATCCCGACGAAACGCCGACGGAGAATCGGACATTCTGGCACGCTGGGAGCCATGGAACCGGCACTGATCTGGCTGCTCGTCGGTCTCGTACTGATCGGCAGCGAGCTCGTGTCCGGGGAGCTGTTCCTCGTCATGCTCGGCGGTGGGGCACTCGCCGCGGCGGCCGGGGCCGCCCTCGGGCTGACGCTCCTCCCGGCCGCGGGGCTGGGTGGCGCCGTGGCGGTCCTGCTGCTGCTGGCCGTGCGGCCGGCGGCGAAACGCCGGCTGGACGCGCACCTGGGCACCCTCGAACGCCACCAGGACCGGTTCGTCGACGCCGCCGCCGAGGTCGTGCAGCGCGTCGACGGCGAGCGGGGGCAGGTCCGTATCGGACGCGAGCTGTGGTCGGCGCGGTCGATGGACGGGGTGGAGGTCCTCGAGGCCGGCAGCACCGTCACGATCCTGCAGGTGCCCGGGGCGGCGGTGCTCGTCACCGGTCGGGGGGAACTACCGCCGTCCTGAGCCGCCACGCGGTAGGACGGCCACGACGCCCCGGGGACTCCGGGGCGACACCGGCGCCGGTTCTCCGGCGCACAGGGAGGGGAGAGCACATGGGCGCCGAGCTCATCATCGGCATCATCCTGCTCGTGCTGATCGTGACGATCGTCGTGAAGTCGGTCGTGATCGTCCCGCAGGAGTGGGCGTACATCATCGAACGGCTGGGTCGCTACCACAGCATCCGTGAGGGCGGCCCGGCGATCCTGGTGCCGTTCGTCGACCGCACCCGCGAGCGGGTCGACCTGCGTGAGCAGGTCGTGTCGTTCCCACCGCAGCCGGTCATCACGCAGGACAACCTGACCGTCAACATCGACACGGTCGTCTACTTCAAGGTCAACGACGCCAAGGCGGCGGTCTACGAGATCGCCAACTACATCGCCGGTGTCGAGCAGATCACCACCACGACGCTGCGCAACGTGGTCGGTGGCATGACGCTGGAGCAGACGCTGACCTCGCGGGACCGGATCAACACCGCGCTGCGCGGCGAGCTGGACGAGGCCACCGAGCGCTGGGGCATCCGGGTCGCCCGGGTCGAGATCAAGGCGATCGACCCGCCGCCCTCGATCCAGAACTCGATGGAACAGCAGATGAAGGCCGACCGCGAGAAGCGGGCGATGATCCTCACCGCCGAGGGCCAGCGGGAGTCGGCCATCCGCAGCGCCGAGGGCAACAAGCAGTCCCAGATCCTCACCGCGGAGGGCGCCAAGCAGGCCGCCATCCTCGCCGCCGAGGCCGAGCGGCAGTCGGAGATCCTGCGGGCGCAGGGCCGCCGGGCCGCCCTGTACCTCGAGGCGCAGGGTGAGGCGAAGGCGATCGAGAAGAAGTTCGCCGCGATCAAGGCCGGCAAGCCCACCCCGGAGCTGCTCGCCTACGAGTACCTGCAGACGCTGCCGCAGATGGCCGAGGGCGAGGCCAGCAAGCTGTGGGTCGTCCCGTCCGACTTCGGGAAGGCACTGGAGGGCTTCACCCGGATGCTGGGTGCGCCCGGTGAGGACGGCGTCTTCCGCTACGAGCCCAGCCCCGACGACGGCACCGTCTCCAAGCCCGCCGAGGACGACGGCGTCGAGGACTGGTTCGACACCTCCTCCGACCCGGAGATCGCCAAGCAGGTCGCGGCGGCCACCGCGGCGGCCCAGCAGGAGGTCCCGCCGGTGGGCTCGGACGTCCCGCCGGTCCCCGGCACCGAGGTCGGCACCGGCGGCGCTGCGTCCCCGGCCCAGCTGGAGGCCTCCCGTGAGGTCCCCGGCATCGGCCTGCCGGACGGGGCGCAGGGCCACCCGAACGGCCAGGAGCAGCGCGGCTGACCCACCCCGCCGCACCGCACTGCACTGCACGACACCGCCCCGCCCGGTTCGCCGGGTGGGGCGGTGTCGTGTCGGGCCGGGCGCCGTCGCCGTACTAGGCGAGGACGAAGCCGTAGGGCAGCTCCAGACGGTGCCGGGCGAGGAGCTCGGCGTCGGCCAGCAGGTCCCGGGTCGGCCCGTCGGCGACGACGGTCCCCCCGTCGAGCACGACGCTGCGCGGGCACAGCTGCAGCGCGTACGGCAGGTCGTGGGTGACCATGAGCATGGTCCGGTCCAGCCCCAGCAGCACCTCGGCCAGCTCGCGGCGGGCCACCGGGTCGAGGTTCGACGACGGCTCGTCGAGCACCAGGATCTCCGGGTCGCACGCCAGCACCGTGGCCAGGGCCACCCGGCGGCGCTGCCCGCCGGACAGGTGCAGCGGCGAACGGTCTCCCGCGTCGGCCATCCCCACCGCGGCCAGTGCCTTGTCGACCCGCTCGCGCAGCGCGGGCCCGCGCAGCCCGAAGTTCGCCGGGCCGAACGCCACGTCCTCGGCGACGGTGGGCATGAACAGCTGGTCGTCGGGGTCCTGGAAGACGATCCCGACCCGGCGCCGGATCTCGCGCAGGTTCCGCTTCTCCACCCGGAGCCCGCCGACCTCGACCGAGCCCGCCGAGCGGTCCACCCGACCGTCCCCGCTGCCGCCGAGGATCCCGTTGAGGTGCAGCACCAGGGTGGTCTTCCCGGCGCCGTTCGGGCCGAGCAGCGCGACCCGCTCGCCGGGGGCGATCGTCAGGTCGACACCGAACAGCGCCTGGTGGCCGTCGGGGTAGGCGAAGGCCAGGTCGGTCAGCCGCAGCGACGGCGGGTTCATGCGGCCACCCAGCCGGACCCGGCCAGCAGCACCGCGACCCCGGCCACGGTCAGCCCGGCCAGCCACTGCCGCGGGGTGGTCGGGGCGTCACCCGACGGCGGCATGGTGCCGCTCCAGCCGCGCGACAGCATCGCCAGGTGTACCCGCTCGCCGCGCTCGTAGGACCGCACGAACAGCGAGCCGATCCCGCGGGCGGTCGCCCCGGCCTGCCACAGGAACCGCGGGTCGTGGCCACGGGAGATCCGGGACAACCGCATCCGCCGGGCCTCGCCGGCGATCACGTCGGCGTAGCGCAGCATCAGGGTGGCGATCGTGGTGACGATCGCCGGGGCGCGGAGGCGCTGCAGGCCGACGAGCAGGTCGCGCATCGGCGTCGTCGCGGCGAGGGTCAGCGAGGTCAGCACGCCCAGGGTGCCCTTGACCAGGATGTTCCACGCCCCGAGCAGCCCCGGCTGGGACAGCGTGAGGCCGAGCCAGTCCAGCGTCGGCGCCGGGCCGGTGAACGGCAGCAGCACCGCGAGGACCACGAAGGGCAGCTCGATGACCGAGCGGCGCAGGATCCAGCCCGGCCGGATGCCCGCCAGCGCCCACACCCCGGCGAGCAGGACGGCGAACCCGCCGAACACCGCGAACGCCTCCCGCGGGGTCGCGACCACGCACACCGTGACCAGCAGCGCCGAGACGATCTTGACCTCGGGTGGGAGCCGGTGGACGGGGGAGTGGTGGTGCAGGTGGAGCGGGTGGGAGTGCCCGGCGCCCATCAGCCGTCCCGTCGGCGCAGCAGCAGGAACACCCCGCCCGCGACGACGACCGTCACCAGCACCCCGGCCACCCCGGCGACGCCGGTGGTGCCCTCGCCGCCCACGACCGAGTACCCGGCGAGCGGACTCGACGCCATGGCGTGGTCGCTCTCGTGGGTCGCGATGCAGGTGCCCTCCAGCCGCTCCCCGCCGTCCGGGGTCGCGACGGCGGTGCAGCCCTGCCGGGCGACGGTGTCGAGGCCGTCGGGGTCGGGCGAGGCGAGGGAGGAGACCAGCCCGGCGACGACGAGGGACACGATCAGGAACCCGGCGAAGAACAGCAGCGGCCGGCGGCGGGCGGTGGCCGTCATCGCGCACCCTCCTCGGAGATCGAGCGACGGGCGAGCGGGGGCGCGGTGCCGCGCAGCAGGTACACCAGGTCCGGCCGGACGGCGGCGACCGCCCCCACGGTGGCCGCGGTGATCACGCCCTCGCCGATGCCGATCAGCACGTGCAGCCCGCCCATCAGCGCGAACACGGTGCCGAGGGTGGCGCCGCCCGCGCCGCCGATCGCGTACTCCAGGACGAAGCCCATCGCGGCGACGACCGTGTTCAGCAGCGCGGCGACGAACGCGACGGCGACCAGCCCGGCCCGCGACCGCACCGCGAACCGGCGCAGCGACCGCGCCACCAGCCAGCCGACGACCACCCCGATCACGGCCATGTTCGTGATGTTGAGCCCGAGGGCGGTGATGCCGCCGTCGGCGAACAGCAGCGCCTGCACGACGAGCACGATCGAGATCGCGATGATGCCCACCCAGGGACCCACCAGGATCGCGACGAGCGCCCCACCCAGCAGGTGACCGCTCGCGCCGGGCAGGATCGGGAAGTTGATCATCTGGACGGCGAAGACGAAGGCCGTGACCAGCCCGGCCATCGGCGCGGTGCGGTCGTCGAGGTCCGCGCGGGCGCGCAGGACGGCGACCGTCAGCGCGATCACCGCGACGACGGCGAACAGCAGCGCCGTCGGGCCGTTCACCAGCCCGTCGCTCATGTGCATGGCGACCGCATGCGTCTGCATCGCGCCCCCTCACCGCTCGGTCCGGCCACCACCGGACCGGGTGAGGGAATTCAACGCGACGGCAGTGCTGCCGCAAAGACCTGGCAGCAGATAGGCGACTGCATGTCCCCGATGTCCGGTATCGGCCCCGCCGATCGGGGAGTCCGGGATGCCGTCCGTCCGGGCGGGCGCCGTCGTGGCCTGCGGTCAGCGGGCCTCGGCGGCCGCGGCCTCGTCGCGCTCGGCGATGAGCTTGTCGTCCTTGCGGGCGGCGATCCGCGACACCTTGAACAGCGCCTTGCGCCGGGCACGGCCCAGCGGCAGGGCGAGCCGGCCGATCCGCACGTCGATCGGGCGGACGTCGAACACCCCGGAGTCGCCCAGCTCGTCGAACAGCAGCTGCTGCTCCTCGGAGATCTGCTGCTCGAACTCCGAGGACACCGAGCCGCGGGAGATCCGGAACGCGGCCAGGGTCTCGGGGACGCCGAGGAAGTCGCCGTACTGGAGCAGGCGCATCCAGAGGTCGAGATCCATGATGAAGCGCCGCTCCGGGCGCCACCCGCCCGCGGTGACGAACTGCTCGTGACGGAACAGCACGTTGCCCGGCTCGCCGATCGGGTTCGCCCCGTTGCGGATGACCCGCCGCGCGACCTCGCTGCCCGAGTGCAGCCCGACCAGGCCGCCGCCCAGGCCGCGGCGCGGGACGATGACCCGGCTCTGCTCGTCGATCATGTGCCGGCGCGAGGCCACCACCGACAGCGAGGGGTCGTCGCGCATCGGCGGCACCTGCAGCTCCAGGCAGCGCGGGTGCAGCAGGTCGTCGGCGCACACCAGCTTCACCAGCGGCGCACGACACAGCTCGACGGCGCGGTTCCAGTTGTCGCCCTGCGGCAGGACCTGCCGGTTGCGCTCGACCCGGATCCGCGGGTCGCGGAAGGAGGTGGCGATCTCCCAGCTCGCGTCGGTGCTGCCGTTCTCCAGCACGACGAGCTCGAAGTCCTGCCAGGTCTGCTCCAGCACGCTGCGGATGGTCTCGGCGAGATAGGCCTCGCCGTTGTGGACCGGGATGCAGACGGACACACTGGGCACAAAGCCGCCGGGCCTCATCGGGTACCTCGCAGGGGTGGAACGGATCGGACGAGCAGGCGGCGACCCACGCTACCCGCCCCGGTCGACGTGCCGGACGGCGGCGCGGACGAGCGACGTCCGGACGGGACCATCGGGACGGAACGGATACGCACCGTGATCATGGGCCGGGTATCCCGCCGCTCGCCGCCCGACGGTCACCGCTCGTCGGTCGGGGCCCCGCGAGGCGGTCCCGCGCCGCGGTGGTCCGGAGCGCATCCGTAGTATCCGTCGTCGTGTTCGCGTGGTCGGTCCACGCCGTGGCGACGGAGTCCGGGGGCCTTGCACCGTCCGGGCGACACCCGATGCGGTGCGGCTCACGTAACGCGACCGACGGCACCGGAGATATCTCGGATGACCCCCGTTGTGGGGTAAAGGATCCGGTCGGATCGGCATCGTCGTCACGACCGGACACGCACTGCTCGCCAACCGCGCGCCAGGACCGATCGATTCGGGGGAGAGACCGGTGAACAAGCGCCCTGACCACGGACCACGTCGTCCGAGCCAACCGAGGGTGTCGGTGATCGTGCCGACCCGTAACGAGGCACGGAACCTCGAGGTGGTGCTGCCGGCCGTCGCGGCCGTGCGTCCCGCCGTGCACGAGGTCATCGTCGTCGACGGCGACTCCCGGGACGGCACCGTCGAGACCGCACGCCGTGTCCTGCCCGGCGTCCGGATCGTCCGCCAGACCCGCAAGGGCAAGGGCAACGCGATGGCCTGCGGGTTCGCCGCGGCCACCGGGGACGCGATCGTCATGTTCGACGCGGACGGCTCCGCCGACCCGCAGGAGATCCCGCGCTTCGTCGCCGCGCTCGTCGACGGCGCCGACTTCGCGAAGGGCAGCCGCTTCACCAAGGGCGGCGGCAGCGACGACATCACGCTGCTCCGCAAGGGTGGCAACGCCGGGCTGAACCTGATCGCGAACACGCTGTTCGGCACCCGCTACAGCGACCTCTGCTACGGCTACAACGCCTTCTGGGCCGACATCCTGCCGCTGCTGGACCTGCCCGCGGTCGACATGCCCCCGCACCCGGACGGCGGGATGTACTGGGGCGACGGCTTCGAGATCGAGACGGTCCTGAACTGCCGCGTCGCCGCCGCCGGTCTGACGATCACCGAGGTCCCCTCGGTGGAGAAGGAGCGGATGTTCGGCGAGACGAACCTGCGCACCTTCGCCGACGGCACCCGCGTCCTGCGGACCCTCGCCGCCGAGCGGCGTCGCGCCGGTCGCGAGGACCGGCCCGCCGTCCCCGGCCCCGCCGCGGTCGCCCCGCCCGCCGGACACCCGGCGGCGCCCACCACCCCGCCCACGGGATCGGTGCCGCCCGCGGCGCCGGACCGGATGGTCCCGCCGGCCCACCAGCGACGCCCGGCTCCGCGGCCGCGCGCCGACGCCCCGGCCCCGCAGCGCCTGCAGCAGCAGCCGTCGCGACCGGCCCCGCAGCCCGGCACCGCCCAGCCCGCTCCGGCGCAGCCGGCCCCGTCGCCGGTCGCCCGCGAGCAGCGCCCCGTCGGCGCCGAGCGGGACGGGTCCGCCCGCCCCGAGCGGACCGGTGTGCGGTACGCATGGGGGGAAGAGGCGTCCTGAACGCCCGGGACCGGATCGACCCGGTCCACGCCCCACCGGCACCCGTCCCACGGGGGACATCGTGCCGGGAGAACCACCAGTGAAGAGGAGTGAGCCGCGGTGAGCGTGCAGTCCGCAGCAGAGCTGACCCGCGCGAGGACCGCGCGGCGGTACGTCGCGATCCTGCTCGTCCTCGCCGGCATCGTCGCCTGCGGACTGAACGTCGCCGGGGTCACCGGGGGCGCCTTGGGGGAGTTCCGGCTGCTGGTCACCATCGGCTTCCTGCTGCTCGGCCCCGGCTGGGCCGCCGCGGGATTCCTGCGCCGCGCGCCCGCCGCGCACGTCTGGCTGCTGACCCTCGGGGTCGGCACCGCCGTCACCCTGATCGGCGGCCAGCTCATGGTCAGCCTGGGGCTCTGGTACCCGAGCGTCGCCCTGTTCGTCGTCACGCTCCTGTCGGTCCCGTTCCTGCTGCGCCACGCCGTGGTGGCCCAGTGAGCGGGACCTTCCGGTGAGGCCGGTCGGGCCGGCGCGTCCCCGCCCCGCCGCGGGGACGCCCGGTCCCGGCCCCGTCCCCGGACCACACGAGAGGGGCGTCGACCCGGAAGCCCCGACCCAGCGTCTGTCCACGGCGCACGCCCGGGCGCACTCGCGCCGCAACGCCGAGCAGCACACCGAGTTCCTGCCCCCGCTGGTCGGGCTGCGCGGGCCCGGTGAGAACCCGCCGACCCCGCCGCCCACCCCACCACCCGGACCGGGCGGCGGAGGCGGCGACGGCGAGCAGGTCCCGGACCGCAACGGCGGCATCGGTGACGGCATCGCCCTGACCCTGTGCTCGGGCTTCGGCTCGGTCGCCGGGCTGCTCGGCGTGCTGATCGCGACCCGGATCATGCCGCAGTCCGAGGTGGGCCGGGCCTCGGAGTTCGTGTCGGCCTTCCAGCTGATCGGCGGCGTCGCCCAGCTCAACCTGGGGCTCGCGCTGCTGCGCTGGCTCCCCGGGGCCGGCCGCAAGTCGGTCCGGCTGACCTTCGGCTCGCTGCTGCTGATCATGCCGCTGTCCGGGCTGATCGGCCTGATCTACGGCACGCTCGTGCCCCGGGTCGCAGAGGCCGCCGGCGGCGGATCGTTCGGCTGGGGACTGGTCGTCCTGGTCCTGACCTGCGCCGGCTGGTGCGTGTTCGTCGTCCACGACTTCGTCATGGTCGCCATCGGGCGGCCGTGGGTGGCGGTGTGGCGCAACGGCACCTTCGCCGTGATCCGGATCGTGCTGTTGCTGGCGCTGGGCAGCACGCTCGCGTCCGAGGCACTGGTGCTGTCCTGGGCGATCCCGGTCGTGCTGTGGATCACGGCGGGCACCGTGCTGCTCTGGTTCATGGTGCGGCGCTTCGCCCGCGCCGGCGGGCCGGGCACGCTCCCGTCGCGCCCGGAGATGATCGCGTTCCTCGCGCCGACCGCGCTGGCGCAGTGCGGCAACGCGCTGCTCTACAACCAGGTCCCGTTGTTCGCGAACTTCCGGATGGGCAACGAGATCGGCGCGGTCTTCTTCATCTGCTGGCAGGCGGTGACCGTCATCGACCTGGCCGCGACGTTCTTCACCAACTCGCTGACCGTGCAGACCGCCCGTGAGCCGCACCGCGCCGAGGAGTTCGCCCGCATCGCCCGGCGCCGGATGCTCCTGCTGTTCGTCCCGGCGCTCGGACTCGGCGCGGCACTGGGCTACCCGGTGCTGTCGCTGCTCGGAGAGGGCTACGCGCCCGGCGCCCCGGCGCTGGCCGTGCTCATGGGCGGGCTGTTCTTCCGGCTGATCGTCGTGTTCGAGCTCGCCCGCCGCCAGGCCGACGGCGACGGCATGGGCTACGCGAAGATCCAGTTGCTCAACACCGGCCTGGTCGTGGCCTTCGCCGGTCTGGTCCCGCTGCCCGAGCCCGGGACCGCGTCGGTCAGCATGACCATGCTGCCGGTCGTCCTCGGCTACGTCGGCGCGCAGGTCCTCTGCGCGCTGGCACTCAGATTCGTCCCGGCGTGGAACCGCCGGAGCACACCGGAGGTGAAGTCGTGACGTCGGAGACCCGCCGGACGGGCGGCCCCGACCCGTCCACCCGCGGCCACCGCGGCGAGGAGCCCGCCGTCGCGCGGACCCGCGTCGCGGAGGAGAGCGCGAGCGAGCGGACCCAGTTCGTCACGCCGCCGGGTCCGGACTCGCCGACCATGGCCGTCCGCGGCCCGGTCCCGCGCCCGCCCAGTGACGGCCCGCCACCGCCTCCGCCGCCCGCGCCGGAGACCGCCGAGCCGCTGTCCCCGCTGTGGGTCTGGGGCGCCCCGGTCCTGGCCGTGCTCGCGGTGCTGCTGCTGCCCGTCGCCGCGGCGACGACCGACTTGTCCGACCTGGGCGGCTGGGGCCTGGCCCCGGCGCTGAGCCCGTTCGCGTGGGTGGCCCTGCTGCTCGCGATCGGGGCCTGCCTGGTCGAGCTGTGGTCGCGCCGGCCGCGGATCCCGATGCTGGGCGCCGCGACGGGTGTGCTGCTGCTGTGCTCCACCGGACTGCCCTCGGTCGTGCAGCCCCAGGCCCGGTTCACCACCGCCTGGCTGATCTCCGGCTTCGTCGATGCCGTGGCGAGGAACAACGGCGTCCCGCCCACCGGTGTGGACGCCCGGTTCTTCTGGCCGGCGTTCTTCGCCCAGTGGGCGTGGATCCGCGACGCCGCGGGCGCCGACCAGCTCGACACGGTCCTGCGCTGGTACCCGCCCGCCGTCACCGCGGTGTGGGCGATCGGTGTGTATGCGCTCGCCCGCTCGATGCTCGGGGGCACCCGCGCACCGTGGGTGGCTGCCTGGCTGTTCATCGGCCTGAACTGGATCGAGCAGGACTACTTCTCGCCGCAGGCGACCGCGATCGTGCTGCTGCTGACGGTGCTGACCTTCGCGCTCGGCCCGCTGGCCACCCGTCGTGTCGACAACGCCGGGGTGCCGGGCTGGCCACGGGCGCACCGTGGGGCACCACCGCTGCCCCGGTGGCGGCGCTGGCTGGTGTCGGCGTTGACCCCGCCGAACACACCGACGCTGCCCGCCCGGCAGCTGCTGCTGATCTACTTCTGCGCGGCGCTGTGCGTGATCGCGGTGGCCCCGGCCCACCAGCTGACCCCGTTCGCCATCATCGGCCAGCTGGTCGTACTGGCGATCGTGGGCCGGTTCCGCGGCCGCGGGCTGGTGATCGTCGCGATCGCCGCGGTGGCGGTGTTCGTGCTGATCGGCGCCCGCGACTTCTGGATGAACCAGATCAGCATGATCATCGGCAGCGGCGACGAGGGCAGTGCGCTGCAGGCCGGCGTCGCCGACCGGTTCCAGGGCGACACGGGTCAGCTGGTGGGCAAGGGGCTCCGGGTCGTCATGACCGGCCTGACCTACGTCCTCGGGTTCGCCGGTGCGTGGGTCTACTGGCGCCGCCGGCGCGACCTCGTGCCGATCCTGCTGGCGATCATCCCGATGGGCATGGCGGTCGTGCAGAGCTACGGCGGCGAGCTGCTCCTGCGCGTGCTGCTCTACGGCCTGCCGATCCTGTCGATCCTGGCCGTCGACGCGCTGCGGGCCTTCGCCCGGGTCGACCGCAAACGCGAACGGCTGCTCGCGGTGGGCATGGTGGTGGTCTTCGGTCTGCTGATCTTCATCCGCGGCGGCAACGAGGCCTACACCGACGTCACCACCGAGGACGTCCAGATGACCCGCAAGGCCTACGACGAGGCGCCGCCCGGGGCGACGGTGCAGCCGTTGTCGACGGTCGGGCCGTACGCCCTGGAGGGCGTCGGCGAGCACAACAACATGGCCTCGGGCGGTCAGGGCTGCGCGGTCCTCGCCGCGGACCCGTTCCGCTGCATCGACCAGGTCCAGCCGCAGACGCTCCTGTTCTACCCGGCGATCGAGAAGCAGGGCGTCGTCCTGAACGACCGCCAGCCGGGCTGGACGCTCGAGATCCGCAACCAGCTGATCGCGTCGGGCCAGTACCGCGCGACCTACGAGAGCGGCTTCGACGCGATCCTGGTGCGCAACGACCCGCCCCCGGCGCCGGGTGTCCCGGCACCGGCGACGGGCCCGGCACCGGCGGCCGGCGGGGAGGTGCCGAACCCGTGAACGGATTCCTCCTGACCTGGCTCGCCTTCGGCCTGATGCTGGCGGTGTTCGCCGCCCGCGCCTGGGTGGTGGAGACCAGCCGTGGCCGGCTGGTCACCAGCGGGTCCGCGCAACGCGGACTCACCGCGGCCGCCGTCGCCTCGGTGGCGCTGTTGATCGTGATGCTGACCCTCAACGGCGGTGTCGAGCTGGTCGAGCTCGTCTCGGGCGGTCAGGCCGACGTGACCCAGCCCGCCGAGCCGGTGCCCGGGCAGGATGCGGCGGTGCCGATCCAGCCGCAGGCCCCGGCGCCCGCGGCACCTGCTGCACCCGCGGCCCCGGCCAACTGACCGGTCCGCGAACCACGAGGGCCCCGGCGCCGTACGGCGCCGGGGCCCTCGTCCGTGCCCGTGGTCAGCCGCTGTAGCCGATGGCCACGTACTTGGTCTCGAGGAACTCGTCGATGCCGATCGCGCCGCCCTCGCGGCCCAGCCCGGACTCCTTCACCCCGCCGAACGGGGCGGCCGGGTTCGACACCAGCCCGGTGTTGAGCCCGATCATGCCGCTCTCGAGGTTCTCGGCGATGTGCAGCGCCCGGTTCAGGTCGCGTGTGTACACGTAGTTGACCAGGCCGAACTCGGTCGCGTTGGCCGCGGCCAGTGCCTCGTCGGCGGTGTCGACGACGGTGATCGGCGCGACCGGGCCGAAGATCTCCTCGTGGTTGAGCCGGGAGTCGACCGGCACGTCGGTGAGCACGGTCGGCGGGTAGAAGTAGCCCGGCCCGTCCTGGGCCTTCCCGCCGAGCGCGACCGAGGCGCCCGCGGCGACGGCGTCGGCGACCAGGTCGGTGACCTTGTCCCGGCCCTTGGCGTCGATCAGCGGGCCGACGTTCACGCCCTCCTCGGTGCCACGGCCGACCTTGAGCGCACCCATCCGCTCGGCGAGCTTGGCGGTGAACGCCTCGGCGACGCCGCGCTGGACGTAGAACCGGTTCGCCGCGGTGCAGGCCTCGCCCATGTTCCGCATCTTGGCGATCATGGCGCCCTCGACGGCGGCGTCGACGTCGGCGTCGTCGAGCACGATGAACGAGGCGTTGCCACCCAGCTCCAGCGACGAGCGCAGCACCTTGTCCGAGGCCTGGGACAGCAGCAGCTTCCCGACCGGGGTGGATCCGGTGAACGACATCTTCCGGGCGCGGCCGTCGCGCAGGATCGGCTCGATGACCGCGCCGGCGTCGGTGGCGTTGATGACGTTCAGGGCGCCGTCGGGGAGGCCGGCGTCGGCCAGCACCTGCGCGAACGCGAGCATCGTCAGCGGGGTCTGGGGTGCGGGCTTGATCACCGAGGCGCAGCCGGCGGCGACCGCCGGGGCGATCTTGCGGGTGCCCATGGCCAGCGGGAAGTTCCACGGGGTGACGAACACGCAGACCCCGACGGGCTGGCGGATGGTGAGGAAGCGGGTCTGGCCGTTCGGGGCGACCTGGTAGCCGCCGTCGATGCGCACGGCCTCCTCGGAGAACCAGCGGAGGAACTCCGAGGCGTAGGTGACCTCGCCCTTGGCCTCGGCGAAGGGCTTGCCCATCTCCAGGGTCATGAGCAGGGCCAGGTCGTCGATCCGCTCGTGGAGCAGGTCGTAGGCGCGGCGCAGGATCTCGCTGCGCTCCCGCGGTGCCATCGCGGCGATCGTGGGCTGCGCGGCGTGCGCGGCGGCGAGGGCGTCCATGCCGTCGGCGGGGGAGGCGTCGGCGACCTCGGTCAGGACCTCTCCGGTGGCCGGATCCTCGACCTTCGCGGTCGCGCCGTTCTCCGCCTGCCGCCACTGGCCGCCGATGAACAGGCCGGTGGGGACGGCATCCAGCACCCTGCGCTCGTCAGCATTGGTGGTCATGCCCGGAACGTACCCCGGTGAGTCGGCCCATAGACACCGGCGGCGTCGGCGGGGCTGGGTCATGATGAGGCCCGTGGCAGTGACATCGACAGCGGCAGCGGCGCTGCCCGAGCTCGTGCCCGACCCGGTCGAGCTCCCCGCCGGGCTGGCGGACCTGCGGGCCGAGGTCCGGTCCTTCCTCGACGAGGAGCGCGGCGCCGGCCGCTGGACCCCGCGCGCGGACGTGTGGCTCTCCGGCTGGGACGAGTCGTTCTCGCGGCGGCTGGGGGAGCGCGGCTGGCTCGGTATGACCATCCCCACCGAGTACGGCGGGCACGGCCGCACCGCGCTGGAGCGCTACGTCGTCACCGAGGAGCTGCTCGCCGCGGGCGCCCCGGTGGCCGCGCACTGGATCGCCGACCGCCAGATCGGGCCGTCGCTGCTGCGCCACGGCACCGAGGAGCAGCGTCGCGCGTTCCTGCCCGGCATCGCCCGCGGCGAGGTGTACTTCGGCATCGGCATGTCCGAACCGGACTCCGGTTCCGACCTGGCGTCGGTGCGGACCCGGGCGACCCGCGTCGACGGCGGGTGGCGGCTGTCGGGCACCAAGGTCTGGACCTCCGGGGCCCACCACGCGCACGCGTTCTTCGCGCTGGTGCGCACCGAGCCGCGCGACGACGCCCACCGGCACGCGGGCCTGTCCCAGTTCCTGGTCGAGCTGGACTCGCCCGGGGTGGAGATCCGCCCGATCCCGCTGCTCACCGGGGCGCACCACTTCAACGAGGTCCGCTTCGACGACGTGTTCATCCCGGACTCGCGGGTGTTCGGCGAGATCGGCAACGGCTGGGCCCAGGTCACCGGGGAGCTGGCGTTCGAGCGGTCCGGGCCGGAGCGGTTCCTGTCGACCTACCCGCTGCTGTCGTCGCTGGTCGGGGAGCTGACCGCGGCGGCGGGCGGTGTCGACACCGGCACCCGGCGCCGGGTCGGGTCGCTGGTGTCGCGGCTGTGGACGCTGCGGGCCATGTCGCTGGCCGTCGCCGGGGCGCTGGAGTCCGGTGAGGCGCCCGAGCTGGCCGCGGCCCTGGTCAAGGACCTCAGCACCCGCTTCGAGAACGAGATCGTCGACGCCGCCCGGCTGCTGGTCGACATCCCACCGGACCCCGGCGCGGAGTCCGGGTTCGCCCGGCTGCTCGCCGACGCCGTGCTGCACGCGCCCGGGTTCACCCTGCGCGGCGGTACCAACGAGGTCCTGCGCGGCATCGTCGCGCGGGGGATGGGACTGCGCTGATGGCCCGCAACAGCGACCTCGCCGACCTGGCCGCCTCGATCCTGGCCGCCGGGTCCGACGACCGCGAGGGCAGCGGCCTGGACACGGCCGCCTGGAAGGCGTGCGCCGGGGCCGGGCTGACCTCGCTGACCGACCCGGAGACCGGCGGCACCCTCGACGACGCCGCCGTGCTGCTGGAGGTCGCCGGAGCGGCGGCGGCCCGGCTGCCGCTGGCCGAGACCGACCTGCTCGTCGGGTGGCTGGCCCGCGCCGCCGGGCTCGCCGTGCCGGACGGGCCGCTGGCCGCCGTCGTCACCGACGCGACCGGCGGGGACCGTCCGGCCGGGGCCGCCGGGGGCGCGCTCACCGGCGGCGGCACTCACGGCGGCACCGTGTCGGCGGAGCTGACCCGGGTGCCGTGGGGGCGCTCGCTCGCCGCCGTCGTCGTGCTCGACGGCGACCGGGTGCTCGTGCTCGACGCGGCCGCGGCGCGGGTCACCGAGGGCGTCAACCTCGCCGAGGAGCCCCGCGACGGACTGACCCTCGACGCGGTCACCCCGACGGCCACCGGCACCGCCCCGGCCGGCGCGGCCACGGAGCTGACCCTGCGGGCGGCGCTGGCACGATCGCTGCTGCTCGCCGGCGCGGCCCGCGGCGCGCTGGCCGCCTCGGTCGCCTACGCCGGGGAGCGCACCCAGTTCGGTCGCCCCATCGGCCGCTTCCAGGCGGTGCAGCAGATGCTCGCCGAGGCCGGGTCGGAGGTCGCCGCCGCATCGGCCGCCTCCGCCGCGGCGACCTCGACCGCGCAGCGCGCGGGGTTCGCCGCCGCGGAGACCGCGTTCGCCGTCGCCGCGGCGAAGGCCCGCTGCTCGGAGGCGGCCACGGCCGTCGCCCGGATCTCCCACCAGGTGCACGGTGCGATCGGGTTCACCCGTGAGCACGCGTTGCGGCTGGTCACGACCCGGCTGTGGGCCTGGCGGGACGAGGACGGCAACGAGGCGTACTGGAACGACCGGGTCGGTGCGGCCGCCCTGGCCGCGGGCGCCGACGGCCTCTGGCCGCTGGTGACCGGGCGGCCCTGACCCCGGCCGGAACCCGGTGATCGTCACGAGTGAGGGGATCGGTGCCACATCCGGCACCGATCCCCTCGCGTCCGCCGATCACATCTTCCGGAAGTCCCAGCTGGTGATCTTCTCCGGGCGCAGCCGCAGCCAGGCGTGCCGGCCGTCGATCACGACCTGCCCGCCGAAGTAGCGGTCGGCCATCGCCTGCTCGACCCGCTCCAGCTCGGGGTGCGGCTCCCCGGTGCGCGGGACCTCGCCGACGACCTCGACCGAGCCGCGCAGCTCGACCCCGCGCAGCTCGGCGTAGTCGTGCCCGGCGTCGACGACGACGGCGATCCGCGGGTCGCGCTGCAGGTCGGTCCAGCGCTGCGAGCGCGACAGCGAGGTCAGCCAGAGCGCCTCGCCGTCCCACACGTACCAGAGCGGGGTGGCGTGCGGGCCGTTCACGCCGTTGGTGGCGACCCGGCAGGTGCGCTCGGCGTCGAGGAACGCGGTGACCTCCTCCGGGGTCATGGCGATCTTCCGTGCGCGGCGCTGCGGCTTCGGTGCGGTCATGGGTCGAACCTAGATCAGGGGCCCGGCGCACGGAGCGGTCCGGTCGGGCCGGTCCGGGCCCCGGCGGGTCGTGGCCCCGCAGGTCGCGCCCCGGCGGCGGGGCGCGGCCCGGCCCGGGAGACGATCGCGGTGTGCCCGACACCCTGAGCCCCGGCCTGGAACGGCTGCTCGCCACCGACCGTCCGACGCCGTACCTCGCGCTGGACCCCGTCGTCGTCGGGGAGCGGTACCGCGCGCTGGCCGCGGCGTTCGGCGATGCCCGCATCCTCTACGCCGTCAAGGCCTGCCCGGAACCCGCCGTGCTGCGCACCCTCGTCGCGGCCGGGGCCGGGTTCGACGTGGCCTCCCAGGCCGAGATCGACCTGTGCCTGGCCGCCGGGGCGGACCCGGCGACCCTGCAGCACGGCAACCCGGTGCGCGGCCCCGGCGCCGCCGCCCGGGCCGCCCGCGACGGCGTCACCCGGTTCGTCACCGACAGCGTCGAGGACGTCGACGCCCTCGCCGCCGAGGTCCCCGGCGCCCGGGTGCAGGTCCGCCTCTCGGTCGACGACACCGGCTCGGCGACACCGTTCCACGGCAAGTTCGGCGCGCCGCCCGACGCCGCCGTCGCGCTGCTGGGCCGGGTCGCGGACCGCGGCCTGGACGCGGCCGGGGTCACCTTCCACGCGGGCTCCCAGCAGACCCGCCCCGCCACCTACGCCGGGGCCGTCGCGCTCGCGCTGCGGGTCGCCGGGCGGGCCGGGCTGCGCCGACCCGAGCTGGACCTGGGCGGCGGCTGGCCGGTGGCCTACCGCACCGCCGTCGCCCCCGCGCAGGACTACGCCGCGGCCGTGCGCAGCGCGGTGGCCGCGGCCGTCGCCGCCGGGCACGTGGACGACGCGACGCTGCTGCTCGAACCGGGTCGCGCGCTGGTCGCCCCGGCCGGGGTGCTGCGTGCCCGGGTGCTGCGGGTGTCCCGCCGTCCGGGGGTCGACCACCGTCGCTGGGTGTACCTCGACGTCGGCCGCTACCAGGGCCTGGCCGAGACCGAGGGCGAGGCGATCGCCTACCCGCTGCGCGTGCCCGGCCGCTCCGGCCCGTGCGGACCGGTCGTGGTGGCGGGCCCCACCTGTGACGGCGACGACGTCGTCTACCGCCGGACCCCGGTCGCGCTGCCGCTGGACCTGGCCGCGGGCGACGTCGTCGACCTGCTCGGGACCGGCGCCTACACCTCCAGCTACGCCTCGGTCGGGTTCAACGGCTTCGGACCGCTGGACGTGGTCGTCGGCGAGGAGGGGGCGGCGTTCCCACATCGCGGTTAACGTGTCCGGACGTGTCATCTTCCACCTCGCCCATCATGTCCGAGCCCGCCACCGCGGCCGGAGAACTGCATCCGGGCACCGGGCTCGGGACGGGCGCGCCCGCACTGCCCAGCACCTCGTCGCCGGTCGGCAGGCACGTCCTGGCCGAGCTCGGCGGCATCGCCCCCGAGATCCTCGACGACTGCGCCCGCCTGCGCAGCGATCTGACCGCCGCGCTGACCGAGGCCGGTGCCCAGGTCCGCCAGGTGGTCGTCGAACGGTTCGAACCGCAGGGGGCGACCGTCGTCGCGGTCCTGGCCGAGTCGCACGCCTCGATCCACACCTGGCCCGAGCACGGCGGCATGCACGTCGACGTGTTCACCTGCGGTGAGAGCGCCGACCCGGTCGACGCCGTGCGCCGCCTCGCCGACCGGGTCGGCGCGACCGACACCGCGTTGCAGGTCGTCGACCGCGGCGGCGCCCCGCGCACGGTCACCGAACCCCTCTCGCCCGGCCTGACCCGGCGCTGGGACCTCGGCCGGGTCCACCACGTCGCGGACACCGGGTTCCAGCACGTCGTCGTCGCCGACACCGCCCACGGCGTCACCCTCTTCTGCGACGACGAGCGCCAGTCCACCGAGCACACCCAGCTCACCTACCACGAGGCACTGGTGTGGCCGGGTGCCCTGCTCGCCCGCGAGCTGGACCGGGTGCTGATCATCGGATCCTCGGAGGGCGTCGCGTCGGAGATGGCGGTCGCGGCCGGCGCGAGCCGGGTCGACCACGTCGACATCGACGCCGAGGCCGTCCGGATCTGCGCCGAGCACCTGCCCTACGGCTACACCCCCGAGTCCCTGGCCGCGGCCGAGCGCGGGGAGGGCCCGGTGCACCTGACCTACGGCGACGGGCGGCAGTTCGTCCTGGACGCGCGTGAGTACTGGGACCTGGTGATCGTCGACCTGCCCGACGAGCGCCCCGACGAGCCCGACGCCCAGATCAACCGGCTCTACGAGGAGGAGTTCGTCCGGGCCTGCGCACAGCGGCTCACCCCGGGCGGGGTCCTGGTGTTCCAGGCGGGCAGCCCGGCCGTGTGGCGGGACGCGACGCTGCGCTCGGCCTGGCAGCGCTTCGCCGGGGTGTTCGGCGAGACCGGCGGTCGCGGGGTCTACATCGGGTGCGAGGAGCACGAGTGGGCCTTCCTCGCCGGCGTCCGCGAGCCGATGGCCGACCCCGGCGCGGTGGCCGCCGAGCGGCTCGCGTCGATGCCGTCGCAGCCCGAGCTGTGGGACGCGACCGCGCTGCGGCACCGTCTGGTCGCGCCGCTGTCGCTGCGCAGGCTCACCGACTGAGCGAGCCCCGTCCACGGTGCGTGACGGGCCGGGAGGTCCCGGCCCGTCACGTGCGCCGAACGGGGCGTAACCGGTCCGCGACGATGATCGTTGGTCGGTCAGGACCGGCGTGCCCACGCCGGTGACGTCCGACCGGAGGTCCGAGAACCCGTGCGCCGTCCCCGTCCGTCCCGGTGGCTCGCCGTGGCGACCATGACCCTGCTGAGCTCGGCCGGGATGAGCGCCCTCGCGCCCGCGCAGGCGGAGGCGCCGACCACGTTCGCCGAGACCACGCTGTCCGCGCGCAACCTCGACTCCGCCCCGGTCGGGCGCTTCGTCGCCCTCGGCGACTCCTATGCCGCGGGCCCGCTGGTCCCGGTGCAGCAGGGCACGCCGTCGGGGTGCCTGCGCTCGAACCAGAACTACCCCTCGGTGCTCGCCCGCTCCGCCGGCATCGGCCGGTTCACCGACGTGTCCTGCAGCGGTGCGACGACCGAGGACATGACGGCCCCGCAGGAGGTGAAGGCCGGCCCGAACCCGCCGCAGCTCGACGCCCTCGACGGCTCCGAGTCGCTGGTCACGCTGACCATCGGCGGCAACGACATCGGGTTCTCCGGGATCATCAGCGAGTGCGTGCGCCGCTCCTCGGCGAACCTGTTCGGCGCGGCCTGCAAGGACTTCTTCACCGCGGGCGGCACCGACCAGCTCGCCGAGCGGATCGACGGCACCGAGTCGAAGGTCTCCGACGTGCTCGAGCAGATCCGCGAGCGGTCGCCCGCCGCGCGGGTCGCCGTCGTCGGGTACCCGTCGATCCTCCCGGACACCGGTCCCGGCTGCTACCCGGTCATGCCGTTCAGCGCGGGCGACACCGCCTACCTGCGGGAGACCGAGAAGAAGCTCAACGCGATGCTGGCCGGCGCCGCGCGCGACGCCGGGGTGGACTACGTCGACACCTACACCCCGACCATCGGCCACGACGCCTGCACGCTGCCCGGCGTGAAGTGGGTCGAGGGCCTGGTCCCGACCTCGCCGGCCGCCCCGGTGCACCCGAACGCCCAGGGCATGCGCGCGATGGCCGCCGCCGCGGGCGACGTGCTCGGCATCCCGGTCGCCCGGCCGGCCTCGCAGCCGGTCCCGGGGGCGACGAACCCGGTGCCGACCGAATCGCTGCCGCCGCAGGCCCGCACCGCGGGCTGACCCCCGGACCGGCGGTCGCGGTGCGTGTCAGACTCGCACCGTGACGCGGACGGTCGAGCGCGGACGGCGCATGCCGGTGCCGGCCCGGTGGGGCGAGCTGCGGACGTGGGCGGCCGCGGTCGACCCCGGCCACACCCGGCTGCACCTGGCCTCGGTCGCGACGGCGGCGATGCTGCTCGCCGCCGTGCTGGCGAGCGTGCTGCGCGCGCTGACCGGGCAGCCGGTCACGATCGTGCTGTTCTCCGTGGTGCTGGCGATGATCAGCAACCTGGCGGTGAACGAGAACGACCTGCGACGGCGGCGGGTCACCACCGCGCTGATGGTGCTGCCCGCCGTGGCGTCGGCGACGGTGTCCGCGTTGCTGTCGACGAACCGGGTCGCGGCCGATGTCGTGTTCGTCCTGGTCATGGTCGTCGCCGTCGCGGTCCGGCGGTACGGGCCGCGTGGGGTCGCGCTGGGCATGGCGGCGTTCATGCCGTTCTTCTTCGTGCAGTTCCTGCACGCCGGCCCCGCCGAGCTGCCGTACCTGCTGGCCGGCGTGGTGATCGGCATCGGCAGCACCTTCCTGTTGCGCTGCCTGGTGTTCACCCGCCGCTCCGAGGCCGTGCTGGACGCGCTGTTCCGGGCGTTCGAGGCGCGGCTGCTCACCGCCGTCGAGGCGGTGCGGACCACCGAGGGCGAGCCCGACCTCGACCCGCTGGTGCGCGCCCAGGCCCGGCTCAACGAGACCGCGCTGCTGGTGACCGACCGGCTCGACGACACCGACCCCGACACCGGCCCCGACACGGACGCCGACGCCGACACCGCCGCCGGGACCGACACCCCGACCGCCACCCCGACCGCCACCGGGGGACCCGCTGCCGGCCTGCGGCAGTGGATCATCGACTCCGAGCTGGCCGCCGAACGGGTCGCGATGTCGGTCCGCCGGTCGGTCGAGCACCACGACCCGATCCCCGACGAGGACCGCGCCGCGCTGGCCGAGGGACTGCGGGCCCTCGCCGCGGCCACCGCCGTCGGGACGCCCGGCGCGATCGCCGCCCGCCTCTACGACGGCGCCCGGTCCGCCGTCGCCGACATCGTGGACCGGCCGTCCGGGGTCGGGCCCGCCGCCCGCGAGCAGCGCATCGGGTTCGCCGTCGTCCGGCTCGCCGACGCGATGCAGACCACCGTCGAGCAGGCCCGGCTGCGGATCGCCGAGCACCACGACACCGACCGGGCGACCGCGGGCGGCGACCCCGTCCCCTCCGGCGACCCCGCCCCGGCCGGTGAGACCGCTCCCTCCGGTGAGACCGGTGGCGACACCCCGGCGGGCCGGGACCGGTTCGAGGGGCTCGCGCTGCACACCCGCCAGGCGGTGCAGGTCGGCGTCGCCACCAGCCTCGCGATCGTGGTCGGCGAGCTCATCTCACCGGCCCGCTGGTACTGGGCGGTGATCGCCGCGTTCGTCGTGTTCGCCGGCACCGCCAGCCGCGGTGACGTCCTGAGCCGCGGCTGGGCCCGCGCGGTGGGCACCGCGGGCGGCGTCGTGGCCGGGATGCTGCTGGCGCTGCTGGTGGGCGGCAACGTCGTCGCCAGCCTCGCGCTGCTGTTCGTCTGCGTGTTCCTCGCCCTGTACCTGGTGCGGATCTCGCAGGCGATGATGGCGTTCTGGATCACCGCGGTGCTGGCCCTGCTCTACGGCGTGATCGGCCAGTTCAGCGTGCAGACCCTGGTCCTGCGGGTGGAGGAGACCGTCGTCGGTGGCGCGCTGGGCATGCTCGCCGCCTACCTGATCCTGCCCACCCGCTCGCGCACGGCCTTTGCCGAGGCCCTCGACGACGCACTCACCGCGGTCGACGTCTCCCTGCGCACCTCGGTCGACGCGGCACTGGGCCGCCCCGGAGCCGGTGACCCGCTGGAGCGGGCCCGCGCCGTCGACGCCGCGGTGGCCACGGTGCGGACCCGCGCGGTGCCGCTGGAGCACCCTGTCGCCCGCAGGCCGCTGCGCCGCGGGGTGCACCACACCGTCCGCGTCGTCGGCGCCATCGACCACTACACCCGCCAGCTCGCCGCCCAGGCCGCGACGGCGTCGGCGCCCGGCTGGGCCGCGACGCTGGAGCCCGCGGCCGAGCGGGTCCGCGCGGACCTCGACGGCCTTCGCCGCATCCTCGACGACGGGTGGGGCCCCACCGCCCGGCGCGAGCACCCGCCCGGCGCGAGCCCCGCCGACTACGGCGTCGGCTCCGCGGAGGAGCTGCTCGACGCCGCCGAGGCCGACGCCGCCTCGCGGGCCGTGGTCGGCCCCGGGACCGAGCGGACGCGGCGGCTGGCCGCGGCGCGGATGCTGCGCCGGATCGACCAGCTCGCGGTCGGGCTGGCCCGGGAGCTGTGCGGACAGAGCTGGAGCGAGCCCGCGCCCGCCGGGCGCGGCGCCGGTCACGCGGACGGGTCCGGGGCGTCGACCGCGGGTTAGGGTCCGGCCCGTGATCTCCGTGAGCACCCACGACGACGTCGGTCTGATCGAGCTGAACCGCCCCGAGCGCCGCAACGCCCTGGACATCGCGACCTGCCGGCAGCTGGTCGACGCGGCCGCCGAGGTCCGCGCGGCCGGCGCGCGGGCGGTCGTCGTCGCCGGGAACGGGTCGGCGTTCTGCTCCGGCGCCGACTTCGGCGAGGTCTACACCGACGAGTTCCTCGACGCGCTCTACACCGGCCTGCACGCGGTCGCCGATCTTCCGATGCCGACCGTCGCCGCGGTGACCGGGCCCGCGATCGGCGGCGGGCTGCAGCTGGCCCTGGCCTGTGACCTGCGGGTCGCCGCCCCGGAGGCGGTGTTCGGGCTGCCGACCGCGCGGCTCGGGCTGGCCGTGGACCCGTGGACGATCGAGCGGCTGGTGCAGATCGCCGGCGGCGGCACGGCCCGCAGCCTGCTGCTGGCCTGCGCCACGGTCGACGCCGCCACCGCGCACGCCCGCGGCCTCGCCGACACCCTCGGCGACCGCGACGCCGCGCTCGCCCTGGCCCGTGACATCGCGACCATGGCCCCGCTCACCCTGGCCTACAACAAGCGTGCGGTGAACGCGTTCGGCCGTGGCGGGCACACCGACCCGGCCGTCGTCGACGGGCTCGCCGCGGACTTCCGCGGCTGCTGGACCGCCGAGGACATCGCGGAGGGCCGCGCCGCCCGCACCGAGAAGCGCGTCCCGGTGTTCCGGGGCCGCTGACCGGCGGCGCCGACCGTCCGGCGCGCCTCGCGTACCGCCGATCGGTGGTACGCGATGCACCCGTTCAGTCCAAGATCGTGATCAACTACGGTTCGAGCACGACCGGTGGCGCTGTGCATCCGGTCGGTCCGGGCGGGCCGAGCCCGCCCGGACCCGACGGAGGAGCGGACGGATGCGGGCACGGGGACGGAGCCGGATCGTCGGGCTCCTCGTGGCGGGTGTCGCGCTGAGCGGTGCCCTCGCCGGGCTCGTGGTGGGCCCCGCCCTCGCCGAGCCGTCGGAGCAGCCCGACCCCACCGACCGGCAGGTCGCGACCGGCTCGCTCGTCGCCGGGACGCCGTGCACCTCCTCGGCGCGCGCCTGTGTGGACCTCGCGAGCCGCTCCACCTGGCTGATCGAGGCGGGCCAGGTCGTCGCCGGACCGGTCGCGATGCGCCCGGGCGACCCGGAGGCCCCCACACCGACGGGCACCTTCGCCGTGCAGTGGAAGGCCGAGCAGTGGACCAGCCGGGAGCGGCTGACCCAGATGCCGTGGTCGGTGTTCTTCGCCCAGGGCGGGATCGCCTTCCACCAGGGCGACCTCTCGACCCCGTCGGCCGGGTGCGTCAAGCTCGGCGAGTCCGATGCGCGCCAGTGGTTCGAGAACCTGCAGGTCGGCGACCAGGTGCAGATCCACTGACGACACACCCGGGTGTGAGCCATCTCCCGCGGGGGTTCTACGCGCAGTAGAAAGGTTCGCGTAGGATGACCTACGTGACGAGTCTGGGCGAGTTGGAGCGGGCGGTCATGAACGTCCTCTGGGAGTCGGACCGGGACATGACGGCCCGTGAGGTGCAGGATCAGCTCGCCGACCGCGACCTGGCCACGACGACCGTGCTCACCGTCCTCGGTCGGCTCGAGCGCAAGCAGCTGGTCCGGCGCATCCGCGACGGCCGGGCCCACCACTACCGCCCGGTGGCCAGCCGGGAGGACCACGTGGCCGAGCTGATGACCGACGCGCTCGACGACGCGTCCGACCGCGGTGCCGCCCTCGCGCGGTTCCTCGGTTCGATGTCGGAGGAGGAGCGGTCGCGCCTGCGTGACCTGCTCGGCTGAGCGCCGGACGGTCGAGGATCCTGTCCGGTCGCGGGGGTGATGCGGCGCCGCGGCGCGCCCTCCGCGACGATGTGACGCGATGGAGCTGACCGCGCTCGGACTCGGACTGCTCGGCGTACTGCTCGCCGAGCCGGTCAGCCGTGCCCTGGCCCGGGCGCGCTGGCCCGGACGCGACCCGGTCGGCGCGCTGCTGCTGTGGCAGGCCGTCGGGCTCGGCGGCGGCATCTCGCTGTTCGGTGCCGGGCTGGCCTACGGGCTCTCCCCGATGGGCGACAGCCTTCCCTCGGCGGCCGCCGCGCTGGCGTCGTCGGTGTCGGCCGGGGAGTGGCCGGAGCAGATGGACCCGTTGCACGTCGGGGCGCTGCTGATCGCGGTCGGGGTGCTGCTGCGGCTGCTGTCGGTGCTGGTGATCACCACCGTGCGGACGCTGCGGGCCCGTCGCCGCCACCGTGACCTGCTCGACGTGCTCGCGTCGCCCTGGCCCCACGCCTCCGGTACCCGTGTGCTCGACCATCCCGTACCGGTCGCCTACTGCCTGCCCGGGCGCAGCTCCCGGCTGGTGGTGTCGGCGGGGGTGCTGGACGCGCTGGACACCGCCGGGGTCGTCGCGGTGCTCGCGCACGAGCGGGCGCACCTGCGTGAACGCCACGACCTGGTCGTGCTGCCCTTCGTCGCGTGGGGTGCAACGGCGCCGTCCGTACGCGGCATGGTGCACGCCCAGCTCGCGGTGGCCCGGCTGATCGAGATGCGGGCCGACGACGTCGCCCGCAAGCTCTGCGACCCGACCGAGCTGGCGACCGCGCTCAAGGCCGTCGGCGGGTCCGCGCCGGCGGCGGCGCTGTCGTCGTTCACCGATGCGCTGGAGGCCCGGATCGACCGGATCACCGCGCCGCCCGCCCCGCTGCCGCGTGTCGTGCACGGGCTGGTCCGGCTGGTCGCGGTCGCGCTGGTGGCGGTGCCGGTGTGGCTGCTGGTGGCCCCGTGAGCGGCCCGGTCCGGGCGTTCCCCGGGGCGGAGGCGCTGGTGCGGGTGCACGCGGCGTCGCTGCCCCAGCCCGACCAGCTGGCCGGGCCGTTCGTCGCCCGGCTGCTGGTCGCCGCGCTCTCGCCGCTGCCCGCACCGACGGTGGCGGCCTTCGCCCACGCGGCGGGCACCCGGGTGCGGCCCGGCGACGACGTGGCGTCGCGGCCGCCCGGCGCGCCTGCGGACGCCGACTACCTGCAGGGACTGCCGGTCGCCGCGGACGACGAGCGCTCTGGCACCCCGGTGGCCGGGCTCGGACGCGCGGTCGAGGAGTTCTCCGGCGAATCGCTCGCGGCGGTCCCGGCGACCGGGGAGTGGACCGGCGACCGGCTCGTGGGGCTGCTCGCTGCGGTCACCGGCGACGGCCCGGTCGGAGTGCTCGCGTCGGTCGCGACCGGCGAGCTGGGCGCCGCCGCGACCCCGGTCGCCGACCTCGACGCCGGGGCCCGCCCGGGGCCGGACTGGTCGGTCGCGCACGTCGTCGCCCTGTGGGGGCGCCGGGACGCCCCGGCCGGGCCGCTGCTCGCCGTCGCCGACACCTACCCGCAGCTCGGGTCGCCGGACCTCGGGCCGGGTCTGCACCTGCAGCCCGCGGACCGGGTCGCCGCCGCACTGGGCCACGGCGGAGGCATGGTCCTGATCGGGCCGGACCGGCGGCGCGCCGCGCTGGCCGCGGCCGTCGGGTCGGCCGGGCTGTCGTCGCGCTGGTGGGACGCGCCGGACTGCCCTCAGGCGCCGTAGGCCTCGAACAGGGTGGGGCCGTCGTCGGCGAGCAGCGCCCGGGTCGCGGCGATGTTGCGGACCCGCGCGGCCTCCAGCGACGCCGGGCTGCGCCGGACCCACCGGCGCTGCAGCGCGACCATCCGTCCGAGGACGGCGACGGCCAGCTCCCAGCCCGGGCTGCGCCGCAGACCCAGCCCGGTGGTCACCGCGGCGCCGTGGAAGCGCCGCGCCAGTGCCTGCAGCAGGCGTCGGCCGTGGGGCACGGGCAGGCGCAGCGGCTCGACGAGCAGCGCGGCGACCGCCCCGATCAGCGCCCCGGCCAGGGCGCGTGACTCGGGAGCGGGCGGCCCGCTGACGGCGCTGACCAGCGCGTCGAGCTCCTCGGCCGTGGCGTGCGAGGTGACGTCGCGGACCAGCTCGGGGTCGATGCCGAGCTGGTGGGCCAGCAGCTGCCAGCAGGCGTAGACCTCGGTGATCTCGGCGGGGGTGAGCCCGAACCCGATCGTCGCCTCGGCCCGCATCGAGACGAGCGTGAAGTCCAGCCAGGTCCGGACCAGGTCGAGCTGGTTGACCGGGGTGCCGTGCACGGCCTCGTCGAGGCCGCGGTCGCGGGCGAGCACGCGCATGTGGGCGTGCAGCACGCGGACCTGCAGGGTGCTGACGTAACCAGGGCTGCCGGGCCGCATGCCGCCGGGCAGGGTGGCGGCGAGCAGCCAGGCGCCGGTCTCGGTGAGGCGGCGCTCGGCGGACTCCACCAGCCGTCCGGTGGTGCCGAGCAGCACCGCGATCGACGGCGAACCGTAGGTGCGCAGCAGTGCCCCCGCCGACAGCGACAGGGTGTGCACCGCGGGCGGCGCGGTGAACATCGGCCGGACCCCGGTGTCGAGGATCGCGGGGTCGGTGCCCGCGGGCACCGACTCGGCGGAGCCGAGCAGGGCCGCGACGGCGGGGGAGGGGTCGGTCAGCGAGGCGAGTCCCTCGCGGATGCCGCGCTGCAGCTGGGCGGTGAGCGCCCGGCCGCCCTCGCGTCCCGCGGCGCGGATCTCGGCGACGACGGCGTCGGCGAGCGGGTCGCCGGTGGTCCTGGCGCGCAGCGCGAGGTCGGCGCGAGCGGGGCCGAAGCGGGCGGCGACGGCGTCGCGGTCGGGCGCGCCGGGGGATCGGGTGGCGGTCACGGGAACCGGTCCTCCTGGGTCTCGGGCCGCGGCCGTCGGCGGATCTGGCGGCGGGTCTCGCGGTCGTCGTCGGTGGGGAGCCCGGCTCCGGCGAGCAGCCGCGCCATCCGGGCCCGCAGTTCGTGCTCCGTCGGCGGCGCGGGGGCGAACACGGCGAGCGCGGACAGCCCGAAGACCCCGGCGAACAGCTCGCGGGCCCGTTCCCGGTTCCCGACGTGGTCCTGGATGAGGTCGATCAGGGCCGCGTCGGGTTCCGTGTCGGATTCCGTGCCGGGCAGGCCGGCGCCGCCGTGTCCCCGGGCGATGCGGACGCGCAGCTCCAGCATGGTCAGGAACACCGGGCGGCGGGGGCCGAGCAGGTCGGCCAGGTAGGCGGTGCACGCATCGAGCAGGGTCAGCTCGCCGGAGCGGGCCCGGCGGGTGAGCTCGCCCAGCCGTGCGACGGCGTCGCGCTCCAGCTCGACGACGACCGCCTCCAGCAGCGCGTCGACGGTGCCGAAGTGGTAGGTCGCCGACGCGGCGGAGGCGCCCGCACGGTCCGCGACCTGGCGAAGCGTGAGCCGGTCGAAGCCGTGGGCGACGACGACATCGACGGCGGCCCGCACCAGCGCGCGACGGGTGTCGGCCCCACGTCGTCGTCGTCCGTCGGGGCGGGCATCGGCCATACCCGACAAACTATCTGTACAGCCAGACAGATTCCAGTCCGGTCCCGCGGAACATCGTTCCGCGACGACGCGCTGCACCCCACGAGCGGGCGTAGCGTGGAGAGCGTGCCCGTCACACCTGACCTTCCCCGTACCGTCGGCGCACTGCGTGCGTCCGGCCACGTACAGCGCCCTGTGAAGCACGAGATCCGCGACAACCTCCTGGCGGCCCTGCGCGAGGGCCGCGACCCCTGGCCCGGCATCGTCGGCTTCGACGACACCGTCGTCCCGCAGCTGGAGCGGGCCCTGATCGCCGGCCACGACCTGGTGCTGCTCGGTGAGCGGGGCCAGGGCAAGACCCGGCTGCTGCGCTCGCTGGCCGGGCTGCTCGACGAGTGGACCCCGGTCATCGAGGGCTCGGAGATCGGCGAGCACCCGTACGAGCCGATCGTGCCCGCCTCGATCCGGCGCGCCGCCGAGCTCGGCGACGACCTGCCGGTCGCGTGGGTGCACCGCGACCACCGCTACACCGAGAAGCTCGCCACGCCCGACACCTCGGTCGCCGACCTGATCGGCGACGTCGACCCGGTCAAGGTCGCCGAGGGCCGCTCGCTGGGCGACCCCGAGACGATCCACTTCGGGCTCGTCCCGCGGTCGCACCGCGGGATCGTCGCCATCAACGAGCTGCCCGACCTGGCCGAACGGATCCAGGTCGCGCTGCTCAACGTGATGGAGGAGCGCGACATCCAGGTCCGCGGCTACACGCTGCGGCTGCCGCTGGACGTGCTGCTCGTCGCGAGTGCGAACCCCGAGGACTACACCAACCGCGGGCGGATCATCACCCCGCTCAAGGACCGGTTCGGCGCCGAGGTCCGCACCCACTACCCGCTGGAGCTGGCCCCCGAGGTCGAGCTCGTCGCACAGGAGGCCGACCTCGTCGCCGAGGTGCCGCGACACCTGCTCGAGGTCGTCGCCCGGTTCACCCGGCACCTGCGCGACTCCTCCGCGGTCGACCAGGGCTCGGGGGTGTCGGCCCGGTTCGCCGTGGCCGCCGCCGAGACCGTCGCCGCGGCGGCACTGCGCCGTGCCGCGTTGACCGGGGAGGAGACCCCCTACGCCCGCCCGGTCGACCTGGAGTCGGTCCCTGCGGTGCTCCGCGGCAAGATCGAGTTCGCGTCGGGGGAGGAGGGGCGCGAGGACGAGGTGCTGGAGCACCTGCTGCGTCGCGCCACCGCCGACACCGCCCGGTTCGCGCTGCGCGGTGTCGACCTCGACGAGCTCGCCGACGCGGTCTCGACCCGCCCGGTCCGGACCGGCGAGCGGATCCCGGCGAAGGACGTCGTCGCCGCGCTGCCGCAGGTCGACGCGCTCACCGAGATCGCGGCGAAGCTGGGCGCCTCGGGCACCGAGGACCCGGGGCCGATGGCCTCGGCGGCGGAGCTGACGCTGGAGTACCTGTTCCTGACCCGCAAGCTGGCCAAGGACGAGTCCGACGACGGCGACACGGTGTCGTATGGCTGATCCCAGGCGTCGTCGCCGCCGTTACGCCTACGGTCCCTACGCCGGCGGGCCCGACCCGCTGGCGCCGCCCTACGACATCCGCGCGGCGATGGACCAGATCGGCCGCGACGTCATGGAGGGCTCCTCGCCGCGCCAGGCGCTGCAGGAGCTGCTGCGTCGCGGTCTCGACGGGCGGCGCGGCCTCGACGACCTCACCCGTCGGGTGTGGGAGCGTCGGCGGGACCTGCAGCGCGACAACCGGATCGACGGGACCCTGCAGGAGGTCCGTGAGCTCCTGCAGCGGGCGCTGGACGCCGAGCGGCAGTCGTTGGACAACGAGGACTCCGACGACGCCCGGTTCCGCGAGATGCAGCTCGACGCGCTGCCCACCGACACCGGCGGCGCGGTGCGCGAGCTGGGCGAGTACGACTGGCGGTCCTCCGAGGCCCGCGAGGCCTACCAGGAGATCCGTGACCTGCTCGGCCGGGAGATGCTCGACCAGCGTTTCGAGGGCATGAAGCAGGCCATGCAGAACGCGACGCCGGAGGACGTCGAGCGGATCAACGCGATGCTCGAGGACCTCAACGACCTGCTCGACCGGCACGCCCGCGGCGAGGACACCACCGAACGGTTCGCCGAGTTCATGCGCGCGCACGGCGAGCACTTCCCGGAGAACCCGCAGACCACCGAGGAGCTGGTCGACGCGCTCGCCGCCCGGGCCGCCGCGGCCCAGCGGATGATGAACTCGATGTCGGCCGAGCAGCGCGCCGAGCTGGCCGAGCTGGCCCAGCAGGCGTTCGGCGACCCGAGGCTGGCCCAGTCGCTGGCCCGGCTCGACGCGCAGCTGCAGGGCCTGCGCCCGGGCGAGGACTGGTCGGGGAAGGGGAACTTCCGCGGCGAGAACCCGATGGGCATGGGCGAGGCGACCCGCGCCCTGGAGGAGCTGGGGCAGCTCGACGCGCTGGCCGAACAGCTGGCG
This sequence comes from Pseudonocardia sp. EV170527-09, assembly GCF_008369905.1. Lineage (NCBI taxonomy): Bacteria > Bacillati > Actinomycetota > Actinomycetes > Pseudonocardiales > Pseudonocardiaceae > Pseudonocardia > Pseudonocardia sp. EV170527-09. Next base: position 35,481 of record NZ_VRMC01000011.1, on the reverse strand, counting down.
CAGAGCTACCCCGGTGCGCGGATGGAGGACATCGACCTCGACTTACTCACCGAGATGCTCGGCCCGGAGGCCGCCGCCGACGCCCGCACCCTCGCCGAGCTGGAGCGCGAGCTGCAGCGCCAGGACCTGTTCCGACGCGCACCCGACGGCTCGCTGCTGCTCTCGCCGAAGGCGCTGCGCACGCTCGGGCAGTCGGTGCTGCGCGACGTCGCCGACCGGATCTCCGGGCGGTCGGGGCAGCGCGACACCCGGCGTGCCGGAGCGGCGGGCGACGCGACCGGGGCGACCCGGCCGTGGGCCTTCGGGGACACCCAGGCCTGGTCGGTGCCCCGGACCCTGCTCAACGCCCAGCTGCGCCGCGCCGGTGGCGACGACCGCGCCCTCGACGTCAGCGACGTCGAGATCGTCGAGACCGAGCAGCGCACCCGGGCCGCGGTCACGCTGCTGGTCGACACGTCGTGGTCGATGGTCGCCGAGGGCCGGTGGGTGCCGATGAAGCGCACCGCGCTGGCCCTGCACCAGCTCATCTCCACCCGCTTCCGCGGCGACGACCTCTCGCTGATCACCTTCGGCCGACACGCGCAGACCGTCGAACTGGGCGAGCTGATCGGGCTGGAGGGCGTGTACATGCAGGGCACCAACCTGCACCACGCCCTGCTCCTGGCCCGCGAACGGCTGGCCCGCCAGCCCGACGCGACGCCGGTGGTCCTGGTGGTGACCGACGGCGAGCCGACGGCGCACCTGGAGCGCGACGGCGAGGCGTTCTTCGACTACCCGCCCAGCCCGTACACCCTGCGGGCGACCGTGGACGGGCTGGACAAGCTGATCGGGATGGACGCGGCGTTCACCTTCTTCGTGCTCGGCGACGACCCGGGGCTGCTGTCGTTCGTGAACCGGCTCGCCCGCCGAGCCGGGGGACGGGTGGTGCAGCCCGACCTCGACGGTCTCGGCGCCGAGGTGGTCTCGGACTACCTGCGCCGCCGCACCGGCTGAGCCGAAGCAGCGTCGGCGGCCCGCTGTGGTCAGGCGGGTTCCGGGGCGCGCAGGTGTTCGGCGGCCCAGCTCCGCAGGGTCGTCGGGGTCGTCGAGACCGCGTCGCGGCGCTGCTCGGGCACGTACCCGGGGGCGGCGAGCCCCTCCGCCATCCCGGCGGCCGCGTCGACCTCGGCCGGGGTCATCCCGGCCCCGGCCAGGATCTCCCGGAACTCCCGGCTCCCGAGGGGCACCGCACGGACCGGGTGGCCGAGGACCTCGGTGAGCACCGCCGCGGCCTCGTCGAACGTCAGGTCCGCCGGCCCGTGCACCGCCTGGACCAGCCGCCCCGACCACACCGGACCGAGCAGCCGCACCGCGGCGACGGCGGCGATGTCACCGGGCGCCACCCACGGCAGCGGATGGTCCGGCGGCCACGGCGTCGACAGGGTCCCGCCGGCGAGCTCGTCGGCCGCGTGCAGCAGGTTCGACATGACGTAGCCGCACCGCAGGTGCAGCACCGGAGCACCGGTCGCGTCGAGGGCCTGCTCGGTCGCGGCGAGGCCGTCGATGTCCCCCACCCCGCGACGCAGCTCCGCCCCACCGCTGCTCTGGAACACCGTCGCGCCGATCCCGTTGCGGCGCACCGCCTCCGCCACGGCGGCCGCGCAGGCCGCGTGGTGGGAGAGCGGGTCGGTGCCGGGCGGGCCCGGCGGGTTCACCCAGTACAGCCGGTCCGCGCCCAGGGTGGCGCCGACGACGGCGTCGGCGTCGGTCTGGTCCGCGACCACCGGCTCGACCAGACCGGCCAGGTCCGGTGGCAGTCGTGCCGGGTCGCGGAGCAGGGCCACCGGCCGGATTCCGGCCTGCACGAGCAGACGCAGGACCCGGGAGCCGACGGTGCCGGTCGGTGTCGTCACGACGATGCGCATGCCCGCACCGTCGCACAGGGGTCCGACAGCGGGTGTGGGGTCAGCCGAGCCAGGGGCGGGCGAGGCGGTCCCAGGTGCCGTCGGTGCGGGCGGTGCGCAGCCAGTCGTCCACGCGGGCGGCGAACACCGGATCGCCGGGCGGCATCAGGTAGGCCTTCTCCGAGTCGGTGAACGGGGCGTCGGGGTGCACCGCGCAGAGCACCCCGGGGTGCCGGGCGGCCTGCCAGCGGGTCTCGATCGCGTCGGTGACCATCAGGTCGGCGCGGCCGGCCACGATCTCGTCGAAGATCGTGGAGTTGTCCGGGTGGTCGACGATCGTCGCGCGGGTGAAGGTCTCCCGGGCGAAGCGCTCGTTGGTCCCGCCCGGGTTCACCACGACCCGCACGCCGGGCCGGTCGATGTCGGCGACCGTGCCGTAGCGGGCGACGTCGGGGCAGCGCACGACGGGCGTCTTGCCGTCGCGCAGGTAGGGCTCGGTGAACGCCGCCCGCGCCGCGCGGTCGGGGGTGACCGAGATGCCGCCGACGGCGATGTCGCAGCGCCCGGCGACGACGTCGTCGAGCAGGGTCGCCCAGGTCGTGCGCACCGGCTCGGCCCGGGCGCCGAGCTCGGCGGCGAGGTCGCGGGCCATGTCGACGTCGATCCCGGACCAGGTGCCGTCCGCGGCCAGCGCGGTCAGCGGCCGGTAGTCACCGGTCGAGCAGACCCGCAGCACCTGCGACGACGCGACCCGCTCCAGCGTCGGGGACCCCGGTGCGGCGGGCGCGCCGCACCCGGTGACCAGCAGCAGGAGCAGCAGGACGATCGGCAGGCGGCGCACGGTCCGGGACCCTAGCCGCCGATCGGGGGAGTCCAGGACTCCGGACGGAGGTCGGCCGAGCGGATGCTGCGGACCAGCGCCTCGGCCGGGCCGCTGCGGCGTCGTCCGTGCGCCAGCACCACGTCGACCGGACCCAGGTCGGGCAGCCCGGCGTGCTCGGCGACGACCTCGAGCCCGTCGGGGACCAGCGTCGCGGCGTGTGCGAGTACCCCCAGCCCGGCGAGCGCGGCGGCCCGCAGCCCGGACAGGCTGCCGCTGGTGCAGGCCATCCGCCACGGCCGCCCCGCGGCCTCCAGGGCCCCGACGGCGGCGGTGCGCGACAGGCTCGGCGGGGGATAGGCGACGACCGGCACCGGGTCGCCGGGGCCGAGCGGCAGCCCGGGCGCCCCCACCCAGACGAACCGGTCGCGGCGCACGACCAGCCGGCCGTCGTCGGGGCCGGGCAGGCGCTTGGCGAACATGAGGTCCAGCTCCCCGGCGGCGAGGCGGCGTTCGAGATCGCCGGCCAGGCCGACGGTCAGCTCCAGGTCGACCTCGGGGTGGCGACGGCGGAAGTCCGCCAGCACCGCGGGCAGCCGGGTCAGGACCAGGTCCTCCGACACCCCGAACCGCACCCGGCCGTGCACCCGCGAGGCCCGGAAGTGCGCCATCGCCCGGTCACCCGCGTCGAGGATGGTGGCGGCGAACTCCAGCATCGCCTCGCCGTCGACGGTGAGCGACACCGAGTGGGTGTCGCGTTCGAGCAGCGGGCGCCCGACCGTCGCCTCCAGGCGTCGCACGTGCTGACTCACGGTGGACTGGCCGACGCCGAGCCGCGCGGCGGCCCGGGTGAAGCTGCGGGCGCGCGCGACGGCGGCGAAGGACCGCAGCTGCACGGGGTCGAGCACCCGGTCATCGTAGTTCGCGGACACAGTCATGGTGATCAGCCGGTTTCCCGATCGGAACGCGGCTTGCAGGATGGAACCATGCGTGTCCGTCCCGATCCCTTCCTGGTGCTGCTCCTCGTGACGGTCGGAGTCGCGTCGCTGGTCCCCGCGCGCGGTGCGGCGGTCGGGGTGGTCGACGTCGCCGTCACCGCGGCGATCGCGCTGCTGTTCTTCCTCTACGGCGCCCGCCTCTCGGCCGCGGAGGCACTGGGCGGGCTGCGGAACTGGCGGCTGCACGGCACCGTCCTGGCGGCGACGTTCGTCCTGTTCCCGCTGCTCGGGCTGTCGGTGCTGCTGCTGCCGCAGTGGCTGCTGCCCGCGCCGCTCGCCGCCGGGATCGTGTTCCTGTGCTGCCTGCCCTCGACCGTGCAGTCCTCCATCGCCTTCACCGGCGTCGCCCGCGGCAACGTGCCCGCCGCGATCGTCGCGGCGTCGGTGTCGAACGTGCTCGGCGTGGTCCTCACCCCGGTGCTGGCCGCGCTGCTGCTGGCGACCAGCGGCGGTGTCGACGCGTCGAGCTTCGGCGACATCGCGCTGCGCCTGCTGGTGCCCTTCCTCGCCGGGCAGGCCGCACGGCCGCTGATCGGCCGGTTCGTCGCCCGGCACCGGACGCGGCTGGCGCTGGTCGACCGCGGATCGATCCTGCTGGTCGTCTACGCCGCGTTCAGCGAGGGCGTCGTGGCGGGGATCTGGGGACGGCTCACCCCGGTCTCGCTGCTCGTGCTGCTCGGGATCTGCCTGGTGCTGCTCGCCCTGGTGCTCGCCGCGACCGCGTACGGGTCCCGCGCGCTCGGGTTCGACGACGCCGACCGCATCGCGATCGTGTTCTGCGGGTCGAAGAAGTCGCTGGCCAGCGGACTGCCGATCGCCGGTGTGCTGTTCGGTGGCCCCGCCGGGGCACTGGTCGTCCTGCCACTCATGCTGTTCCACCAGATCCAGCTGATGGCCTGCGCACTGATCGCCGAGCGGGTCGGCCGGCGTCGCGCGGCACTCGACACCGAGCAGGCCGCCGGGGCAGCATCGCAGGCGTGACGCCGTCCGCCTGCCGCCTCTGCGGCATCCCCGGCCCCGACGACGCCGGGGTCGCCGCCGTCGCGGGCTGGGTGACCGACCGCGACGAACGCGGCCGGGACGGGCGGCTCTGCCCGGCCTGTGCCCGCCGCCACGTCCGCGACATCGAGTCCAAGCTCGACCACCGGTGGTGGTGACCGGCGCCAGGCCCGCGCCGGAATCTGCGACGGGCACCGCGCGTTCGCATGCGTGACCGCTTCCGAGAGCTAGGTAGGTTTGACCGCATGGAGACCTGGGCCCCGACCGACGTCCCGGCACTGGAGGGCAGCGGCCCGCCGCTGCGCCTGCACGACACCGCCACCGGCCGGGTCCGGCCCACGGCGCCCGGTCCGGTCGCGACGATGTACGTCTGCGGGATCACCCCCTACGACGCGACCCACCTCGGCCACGCCGCCACCTACCTGACGTTCGACCTGGTCAACCGCTACTGGCGCGACCTCGGACACGACGTGCACTACGTCCAGAACGTCACCGACATCGACGAGCCGCTGCTGGAGCGCGCCGAGCGCGACCAGGACGACTGGATCGTGCTGGGCCTGCGCGAGACCGCCCTGTTCCGCGAGGACATGGAGGCGCTGCGGGTGCTGCCGCCGCGGGAGTTCGTCGGCGCGGTCGAGGCGATCCCCGAGATCGCCGAGCTGGTCGAGAAGCTCGTCGCCTCCGGCGCGGCCTACCGGATCGACGACCCGGAGTACCCCGACGTCTACCACGACGTGTCCGCCACCGGGCACTTCGGCTACGAGTCGAACTACGACCTCGACACCATGCTGGCCTTCTCCGCCGAGCGCGGCGGCGACCCGGACCGGCCGGGCAAGCGCAACCGGCTCGACCCGCTGCTGTGGCGCACCGCGCGACCCGGTGAGCCGGCCTGGGACTCGGGTCTCGGGCGCGGTCGTCCCGGCTGGCACGTGGAGTGCGCCGCGATCTCGCTGAACCGGCTCGGCCCGCAGGTCGACCTGAACGGCGGCGGCTCTGACCTGATCTTCCCGCACCACGAGTGCGGTGCCCTGCACGCCGAGTCGCTCACCGGCGAGCACCCGTTCGCCCGGCACTACGTGCACACCGGCATGATCGGCCTCGACGGCGAGAAGATGTCGAAGTCCAAGGGCAACCTGGTCTTCGTCTCCAAGCTGCGCAACGCCCGCGTCGACCCGAACGTCATCCGGGTCGCCCTGCTCGACGGGCACTACCGCACCGACCGGGCCTGGACCGACGAGGTGCACGCGACGGGCGACCGGCGGGTGACCCGCTGGCGCGAGGCCGTGGGGCTCGACGCCGGGCCGGACGCGACCGAGCTGGTCGCCAAGGTGCGGACCCACCTCGCCGACGACCTCGACACCCCCGGTGCGCTCGCCGCCGTCGACGCCTGGGCCGAGGAGGCGCTGACCCGCCGCGGCACCGACACCGCGGCCCCGCAGCAGGTGCGCACCGCGCTGGACGCGCTGCTCGGGGTGCGGCTGTAGACCAGCTGCGGACCGTGTGGCCCGCACCGCGCTGAGCGGAGGTGCGGCGCCGCCGGTGGTGCCGGAGGCCACCCACGTCCGCACCCTGGAACGGGTCGCGCTCGACGACCTGCGGGCGCACGCCGTCGGGTGAGCCTCAGACGCGGCGCGCCCGGTCGACAGCGAGGACGGCCGGTGCGCCCGCCGCGAGCAGCGCCGCCGGCGCGAGGAACGCCACCAGCGGGTCCGCGTGGTAGACCGGCGTCAGCGCCACCGGCGACGCCGCCGTCCCGGCGAAGCGGACCGCCTGCACCACCGACACCGCCCCGCCCCCGCCGCCCCCGGCCGGACCGAGGACCAGCGCGTTCACCCCGACCAGGACGAGCTGGCTGCACACCCCGCCGACCGCCCACAGCGCGACGACCACCCCGAGCCACGGGACCAGCCCGATCGCCGCGACGAGCACGCCGCCGACGACCGACCCGGCCAGCACGCAGCGCCGCGCCCCGAACCGGTCCACGGCCCCGCCGATCACCCGCGCGGTCAGGATCCCGGCGACCCCCAGCGCGGTCAGCACCAGCCCGCGCGGCCCCGAGCCGAGCCCGAAGACCTCCTCCAGCCGCAGCGCGAGCAGGAAGTTCAGCCCGGCCAGGCAACCCCAGCCGATCCCGGCGACCAGCCCGAGCCGCAGCACCGGGCCGGTCCAGGCCGCCCGCAGCCGCGGCCGGGGGGCGCCGTCGGACGGCGCCCCGCCGCCGGGGATGCCGATCACCGCCAGCACCAGGGCCACGCCCGCGGCGCCCCAGAACGCCCACCGCCAGTCCACCTCCGCGGCCAGCCCGCCGACCAGCGGCGCCGAGGTCTGTCCGGCCGCCTGCAGCGACCCGAACCAGCCCAGCACCCGGCCGAGGCGGTCCGGCTCCACCGTGGCGGCCAGCGCCGCCAGCAGCAGGGGAGTGGTGAACGCGTTCGCGACGCCCTGCAGCGCCCGCCCCGCCAGGAACAGCGGCCAGGACACCGCCAGCACGCAGACCAGCGAGGCGACGACGTAGAGCGCGTACCCGGCGACGACGGTGCGCCCCCGCCCCCAACGGTCGCCGAGGGTGCCCGAGACGAGCATGACCCCGGCGAACGGCAGCAGGTACGCGGTGATCGAGACCGACGCGGTCGCCGTCGGGACGCCGAACTCGGTGCCCAGCTCGGGCAGCATCGCCGCGGTCATCCCGCCGCCGAACGGGCCGAGGAACGCCCCGGCGAACAGCGCCCCCCGGCGCAGGGCGGTGACCACCGGGCGGGTCAGGAGTTGGGGCCGCGGCGGCGCAGGTAGCGCTCGAAGTCCGCCGCGATCGAGTCCCCGGAGGTCTCGCGCAGCTCGGTGCGGGCCTCCTCGTCGTCGGACTCCGAGGCCTGCTCCTCCAGCTGGCGGACGTACTCGCGGACCTCGTCGTCGGCGTCGGCCATCTCCGACACCGTCCGCTCCCACTCCTCGGCCTTCTCCGGCAGCACCCCGAGCGGCACCTCGACGTCGAGGGACTCCTCGATCCGGTGCAGCAGCGCGACCGCGGCCTTGGGGACCTGGGCCTGCGAGACGTAGTGCGGCACCTCGGCCCAGTAGGAGACGGCCGGGATGCCGGCCTGCACGCAGGCCTGCTGGAAGACCGCGACGATCCCGGTCGGGCCCTCGTAGTTCGACGGCTCGGTGCCCATCGCCTTCTGCGACTCCGCGTCCCAGGACGTGCCGTTCACCGGCGTCGGCCGGGTGTGCGGGACCTCGGTGAGCAGGGCCCCCAAGGTGATGACCTTCGTCACGCCGAGACGCTCCGTGTGACCCACGAGCTCGGCGCAGAACGTCTTCCAGCGCAGGTTCGGCTCGATCCCGTTGACCAGGACGACATGGCGGTCGGTGCCCGGCAGCGTCGCCCAGGACAGCCGGGTGGTCTGCCACTCGATCCGTCGGGTGACACCGTCGGCGAGCTTGACGTGCGGACGCGTGACCTGGAAGTCGTAGTACTCCTCTGGATCGATCGAGGTCAGAGGCTTCGCGTCCCAGCTGAGCTCGAGGTGCTCCAGCGCGGTGCTCGCGGCCTCACCGGCGTCGTTCCATCCCTCGAACGCGGCGATGAGGACCGGATCGACCAGGTGCGGAGTGCTGTCGCCACCCGTGATGCTCGGCTCTCGGTCGGTCATCTCCCCAGCCTACGACCCCGCGGGCGCGGGGCCTGGTCGCTACCCCTCCAGCAGGTACCCTGGGGGATCGTGTCATCTACGACGGGAGCGGATCACTCGGTGGGCACCTCGGCGCACGACAGCACCCTCCGCCCGGTCGACCCCGAACGGGTCCGGCGGGCTGCGCAGCGTACCGAGCAGCTGACGGAGCTCCTCGGCCGTCGCATCGCTGTGATCGACGGCGCCTGGGGCACCGTCATCCAGGGCCTCGGCCTGACCCCGGAGGACTACTCCGCGGACTGGCTGAAGGGCCACCCCAAGGACACCAACGGCGACCCGGACCTGCTCAACCTCACCCGTCCGGACCTGATCCTCCAGGCGCACCGCAACTACTTCGACGCGGGCGCCGACCTGACGACGACCAACACCTTCACCGCGACCACGATCGGCCAGGCGGACTACGGCCTGGAGTCGAAGGTCGACCAGATGAACGTGGCCGCGGCGCGGCTGGCCCGCGAGGCCGCCGACGAGGCCGAGAAGGCCACCGGCGAGCCGAAGTGGGTGGCCGGCTCGATCGGTCCGCTGAACGTCACGCTGTCGCTGTCGCCGAAGGTCGAGGACCCCGCCTACCGCGCGGTGTCCTACGAGCAGGTCTACGACTCCTACGCCCAGCAGATCGCCGCGCTCGACTCCGGCGGCGTCGACATCCTGCTGATCGAGACCATCTTCGACACGCTGAACTCGAAGGCCGCACTGCAGGCCGCGCACGACGTCGCCCCGCACCTGCCGGTGTGGATCTCGGTGACCATCGTCGACCGCTCCGGGCGCACGCTGTCCGGGCAGACCGTCGACGCGTTCTGGACCTCGGTGCGCCACGCCGCGCCGCTCGTCGTCGGGCTGAACTGCGCGCTGGGCGCCGACGAGATGCGCCCGCACGCCGTCGCGCTCGCCGAGATCAGCGACGCGTTCGTCGCCACCTACCCCAACGCGGGCCTGCCGAACGCCTTCGGCGGCTACGACGAGACCCCCGAGCAGACCGCGGACTACCTCAAGGAGTTCGCCGAGTCCGGGCTGGTCAACATCGTCGGCGGCTGCTGCGGCACCGGCCCGGAGCACATCCGGCAGATCGCCGACCGGGTCAAGGGGCTGCCGCCGCGGGTACCGACCGAGCCGCCGCAGCGCACCCGCTTCTCCGGTCTGGAGCGCTTCGAGATCGGCCCCGACACCGGCTTCGTGATGATCGGTGAGCGCACCAACGTCACCGGGTCCAAGCGGTTCCGCAGGCTCATCGAGTCGAAGGACTACAACGGCGCGCTGGACGTCGCGCTGGACATGGTCCGCGGTGGCGCGAACATGCTCGACGTCAACATGGACGCCGACCTGCTCGAGTCCGCCGACGAGATGCGCACCTTCCTCAACCTGCTGGCCACCGAGCCCGAGGTCGCCCGGCTGCCGATCATGATCGACAGCTCGCGGTGGTCGGTGATCGAGGCCGGCCTGCAGTGCGTGCAGGGCAAGGGCGTCGTCAACTCGATCAGCCTCAAGGAGGGCGAGGAGCCCTTCCTGGAGCAGGCCCGCAAGGTCAAGGCCTACGGCGCGGGCGTCGTCGTCATGGCCTTCGACGAGGACGGCCAGGCCGACACCGCCGACCGCAAGGTCGAGATCTGCGGACGCGCCTACGACCTGCTCGTCGAGAAGGCCGGGCTCGACCCGCACGACATCATCTTCGACCCGAACATCCTCGCCGTCGCCACCGGCATGGAGGAGCACAACGACTACGCGAAGGCCTTCATCGAGGCCTGCCCCCGGATCAAGGAGCGCTGTCCCGGCGTCCACATCTCCGGTGGTGTCTCGAACCTGTCCTTCGCCTTCCGCGGCAACAACGTGGTCCGCGAGGCGATGGACTCGGCCTTCCTGTTCCACGCCATCAAGGCCGGCCTGGACATGGGCATCGTCAACGCCGGCCAGCTCGCGGTCTACCAGGACATCCCGGCTGACCTGCTCGAGATGGTCGAGGACGTCCTGTTCAACCGCCGGCCCGACGCCACCGACCGGCTCGTGGAGAACGCCGACCGGTTCAAGGGCGAGGGCACCCAGCGCAAGGTCGACCTGACCTGGCGGGAGAACGACGTCCGCGCCTGCCTGGAGCACGCCCTCGTGCACGGCATCGTCGACTTCGTCGAGGCCGACACCGAGGAGGCCAGGGCGCAGGCCGCCCGGCCGCTCGACGTCATCGAGGGCCCGCTGATGGACGGCATGAAGGTGGTCGGCGACCTGTTCGGCGGCGGCAAGATGTTCCTGCCCCAGGTCGTGAAGTCCGCCCGCGTGATGAAGCGCGCCGTCGCCTACCTCGAGCCCTTCATGGAGAAGGAGAAGGAGGAGGCCAAGGCCCGCGGTGAGATCGACACCCGCGGCAACGGCAAGGTCGTCATGGCCACGGTCAAGGGCGACGTGCACGACATCGGCAAGAACATCGTCGGCGTCGTGCTGGGCTGCAACAGCTACGAGGTCATCGACCTCGGCGTCATGGTGCCCGCCCAGACGATCCTCGACACCGCCGTCGCCGAGGGTGCCGACGTCGTCGGGCTGTCCGGCCTGATCACCCCCTCGCTCGACGAGATGGTCAACGTCGCCACCGAGATGGAGCGGCGCGGCCTGAAGCTGCCGCTGCTCATCGGCGGCGCCACCACCTCCCGCCAGCACACCGCGGTGAAGATCGCCCCGCAGTACCAGGGCACCGTGCTGCACGTCCTCGACGCCTCCCGCGTCGTCGGGGTCGTGTCCGACCTGCTCGACGACGACCGCGCCGAGGCCCTGTCCCAGCGCAACGACGCCGACCAGCAGCGGCTGCGCGAGCAGCACGAGGGACGGCAGGCCAAGCCCCTGCTGCCCTTCGCCGACGCCGTCGCCAACCGCGAGGTCGTCGACTTCGGCGAGCTGCCCGTCCCGGAGTTCACCGGGGTCCGGCCCTGCGAGCCGACGATCGCCGAGCTCCGTGAGCTGATCGACTGGCAGTTCCTGTTCCTGGCCTGGGAGCTGAAGGGCAAGTTCCCGCAGATCCTGAACTCGCCGGTCGCGAAGGAGCTCTACGACGACGCCAACGCGATGCTCGACCAGATCATCGCCGAGGACCGGTTCACCGCCCGCGGCGTCTACGGCTTCTGGCCGGCCCACGCCGAGGGCGAGGACATCGTGATCTCGCCCGACGGCGGCGACGTGCGGCTGCCGATGCTGCGCCAGCAGACCGTCAAGCCGCAGGGGCGGGCCAACCGGAGCCTCGTGGACTACGTGGCGCCCCAGGGGGACCACCTCGGCGCGTTCGCGGTGTCCATCCACGGCGCCGAGGACATGGCCGCCGAGTTCGAGGCCGCGCTCGACGACTACAAGGCCATCATGGTGAAGGCGCTGGCCGACCGGCTCGCCGAGGCCTTCGCCGAGTACGCCCACCGGCAGGCCCGCCGCGAGTGGTTCGAACCCGACGCGAACCAGGCCGTCGAGGACCTGCACGCCGAGCGCTTCCGGGGCATCCGGCCCGCGTTCGGCTACCCGGCCTGCCCGGACCACACGCTCAAGCGGCCGCTGTTCGACCTGCTGGGCGCGGAGGAGACCGGGGTGGGGCTCACCGAGTCCTTCGCCATGACCCCGGCGGCCGCGGTCAGCGGCATGATGTTCGCCCACCCGGAGTCGCGGTACTTCACCGTCGGCCGGATCGGGCCCGACCAGGTCGCCGACTACGCCGGCCGGCTCGGCGTGGACGTCGCCGTCGTCGAGAAGTGGCTGCGCCCGAACCTGGGCTACACCCCCGATGCCTGAGCCGACGACGATCCGGCCCGCGGGCGTGCTGCTGGACATGGACGGCACCCTGATCGACTCGGAGAAGGTGTGGGAGGTCGCCCTCAACGACCTCATGAAGCACCTCGGTGCCCCCGAGCTGAGCCTCGGGGCGCGGCTGGAGTCCGTCGGCGGTTCGCTGGACTCGTCGCTGCGGATCTGCTTCCGGGAGGCCGGACGCGACCCGGACACCGTGCCCGCCGACGAGTACCGCGAGACCGGCGAGTGGCTCTACGACCGCGCCGGGGAGCTGTTCACCCACGGCGTGCCGTGGCGGCCGGGCGCCCGGGAGCTGCTCACCGCGCTGCGCGAGGCCGGCATCCCGGCCGTGCTCGTCACCAACACCATCCGGGTGCTGGTGGAGCGGGCGCTGGAGACGCTGGGCCGGGAGCACTTCGTCGCCGTCGTGCCCGGCGACGAGGTGCGCGAGCCCAAGCCGCAGCCCGAGCCCTACCGGCGCGGTGCCGAGCTGATCGGGGTCGACCCCGGCGACTGCGTCGCGGTGGAGGACTCACCGACGGGTGCGCTCTCGGCGGAGCGGGCCGGCTGCGCGGTGCTGGTGGTGCCCTGCGAGCTCGACGTGCCCGCCGGACCGCGCCGGGTGCTGCGCGAGACCCTCGCCGGGATCGGCCCGGCCGAGCTCGGGGCGGTCCTCGCGGAGGTCCGGGCCCGCTGAACGGCGCAGGCGCCGGCGTGAGCGGACCGTTCGCGGCGACGAACGGCACCGCAGCCGGGTGTTGCTCACTCCGGGTGAACCACCCGGCGCGGTCCGTTGCCCACACGGCTTACCACCCCGGATGCGCCCGGCATGCGGCGTAGGTCACCGTTCACACTGGTACACGTGAAGACTTTCGACGACTTGTTCGCCGAGCTGGCGGCCAAGGCCCGGGACCGGCCGGCCGGCTCGGGGACCGTCGCCGCGCTCGACGCCGGGGTGCACGCCCAGGGCAAGAAGGTGCTCGAGGAGGCCGGTGAGGTCTGGATCGCCGCCGAGTACCAGGGCGACGACGAGCTGGCGGAGGAGATCTCGCAGCTGCTGTACCGGCTGCAGGTGATCATGCTTCAGCGGGGGCTCACCCTCGAGGACGTGTACAAGCATCTGTAGGCCGATCCGGCCACACCGACACCACCACCGATGACGACCGTCAGGAGAGCGGAAATGCTCCGCGTGGCACTGCCGAACAAGGGCACCCTGGCCGAGCCCGCCGCGACGATGATGCGCGAGGCCGGGTACCGCCAGCGGTCCGACTCGCGTGACCTCAGCGTGGTCGACGAGGAGAACGAGATCGAGTTCTTCTACCTGCGGCCCAAGGACATCGCGACCTACGTCGGCAAGGGTGACCTGCACCTGGGCGTCACCGGCTTCGACCTCATGGAGGAGTCGGGCAGCCAGACCCAGGAGATCATTCCGCTCGGCTTCGGCAGGTCGCGGTTCCACTTCGCCGCCCCGGCCAGCGCCGACTGGAAGATCGAGGACCTCGACGGCCGCAAGATCGCGACATCCTACCCCCGCCTGGTCCGCTCCTACCTGTCGGGCAAGCGGATCGGCGCCGAGATCGTGAAGCTCGACGGCGCGGTGGAGATCTCCATCCAGCTCGGCCTGGCCGACGCGATCGCCGACGTCGTGTCCTCCGGCCGCACGCTGCGCCAGCACGGTCTGCAGATCATCGGCGAGGCCATCGCCACCTCGCAGGCCACGCTCATCGAGCGGGAGAAGCGGCACGACCGCGCCGAGGAAGCCGAGACCACCCGTCTGAAGAAGGTCTTCGCCGACCGGCTGCAGGGCGTCGTCGTGGCCCGCGAGTACCTGATGATGGACTTCGACTGCCCGGAGGGGCTGCTCGAGGCCGTGGAGAAGGTCGCGCCGGGCCTGCAGGCGCCGACGGTCTCGCCGCTGTCGAAGAAGGGCTGGGTCGCGGTCCGCACGATGGTGCGCACCAAGGACACCAACCGCGTGATGGACAAGCTCGCCGACATCGGCGCCACCGCGATCCTCACCTCGGAGATCCGGTCCTGCCGCGCGATGACGGTCAACGGCCACTGAGCACGTCCCCGTCCGACGTCCGTTCCCCCCACGGCGGCCCGCCCCCGGTGACTCCGGTGGGCGGGCCGCCGTCGTGCTGCCGGGGTCTCCAGCGGGCCGCTAGCGGGCCCGGACGGTCAGCGCCTGGGCGCTCCGACCGGTGTGCCCGTGGTCGTCGAACAGGGTTGCCGAGCAGGTGCCCAGCCCGTCCGGCCCGACGACGGTCGCGGCGTCCGCGCCGATCCACTCACCGGCCGGGGCCCGGTGCAGGTGCACCGTCAGCTCGGTGTTGACGAACAGCCAGCGGGTCACGTCCAGCGGTGCGGCGAGCCCGTTCGCGCAGTCCGCGGCGACCATCAGCCGCTGTGCCGGGCTCGGCTCCTCGCCCTCGACGAGTGGGACCCGCATCCGGATCCAGCCCCGTCCCGGGCCCTCGGTGCCGAGGCGGCCGCCGTCGAGCCAGGCCCACTCGACCGCGTCGAGGAACCCGGGCAGCCAGCCGTCCGGCCGCTCGGTCCGCACGACGGCGGTGTCCCGGCCGGGCAGCGGCGGTGCCTGCCCGACCGCGACGGCGGCGGTGTCGGAGGTGACGAGCCGCCAGGCCCGCGCCCGGAGCACGTCGCGGTCGCCGGCGCGCATCGTCGCCGACAGCAGCTCGATCGTCCGCCCGGGCCGCTCGACGCCCGCGGTCACCGTGACCGGCCCGGCGGGCACCGCCCCGAGCACCTCGACGGTGACGCGGGCGATCCGCCAGTCGTCCTCGGCGCCGCCGGGCCGGGACGCGGGCAGCCGTTCGAGCGCACGGACCAGCAGCGCCGAGGGCGGTCCCATGTGCTGGGCGTCGGCGAACCAGGGGCCGGTGGTCGACGGGGTCGCCTCGAACGCGGCGTGGGTGACGCCGTCGGCGGTGTGCTCGCCGCGGGGCAGGTAGAACGGGCCGGGCGGGATCGGGGGCGGTGCGCTCACCCGTCGATCATGCCCCGCCGCCCGGCCAGCCGGGGTACGGCGGGGGAGTGCCGCCCCAGGCGGGGCAGCGGGCCTGGTGGTCGCAGGTGCGGCAGGCCGGGCCGGGGCGGGGCCGGAAGTCCCCGGTGGGGGCGGCGAGCCGGATGGCGGTCCACACCGCGTCGAGCAGGCGCCCGAACCGGGTGAGCTCCTCGGCGTCGGGCCGGTAGGTCAGGGCGGTGCCGTCGGCCAGGTAGAGCAGGCGCAGCTCGTCGGGGACGCGGCCGTGGGTCAGCAGGACCGCGAGCGCGTAGAACTTGAGCTGGAACAGCACACCGGACTCGTAGCCCTCCCCGGGCGTGGCGCCGGTCTTGTAGTCGACGACCCGCAGGCCGTCGGGGCCGTCGTCGAGCCGGTCCAGGATGCCGCGCAGCGGTACCGGGACCGCGCCGTCCGCACCGTCGAGGGTCGCCTCGATGCGGGCCTCCACCGCCGTCGCGGTGACGCCGGCCGGGTCCTCCAGCGCGAAGTAGCGGTCCAGCAGTGCCGAGGCCGAGTCCAGCCAGAGCGCGAGCTGCGGGTCCTCCGGGCCGGTGAACAGCGCCGCCACGGCGGGATCGGCCGCGGCGAGGTCGTCCCAGCAGGGGCCGAGCAGCTCCCGGGCCGCGCGTGGGGTCCGGTCGGCCGGCTCCCGGGCGAACAGCTGCTCCAGCACGGCGTGCACCAGGGTGCCGCGGACCTGCGCGCGCGACGGCGGCTCCGGCAGACGGTCGACCGCGCGGAACCGGTAGAGCAGCGGGCAGCGGCGGAAGTCCGCCGCCCGCGACGGCGACAGCGCGGGCGGGCGCGGTGGTGCCCCGACGATCGGGCGGACGGCCGGGGGCACGACCTCGGGGCCCGCCTCGGCCGGGAACGGGCCGGACTCGTCGGAGGGGGCTGCGGTCATGGCGGCAGGCTAGCCGCGACCCCCGACGGTTCCGGGCGGCCCGGTGCGGCCCGGAGCTGCCTGCCCTGTGCCCCGGCGTCGGGGCCGGGGGTGCGCGCGGATAGCGTCGTCGTCCGTGCACGACGCCCCGACGCCCGACGCGCCGACCGAGTCCGCGCCCCTCGACTCCCCCCAGGCCGAGTCCCGCACCGAGGAACCCGTCGACGCGGAGCTCGTCGCCCCCCAGCCCGTCGGCGCCGAGTCCGCCGGCACCGAGTCCGCCGGCGCCGAGTCCGCCGGCACCGAGCCGGCCACCTGGGTCCCCCCGCGCCGTGGCGGGCCGTTCCGCGAGGGCGACCGGGTGCAGCTCACCGACCCCAAGGGGCGCCACTACACCGTCGTCCTGCAGGCGGGCGGGTCGTACCACACCCACCGCGGCCAGATCGACCACGACGACATCATCGGCTAGCCCGAGGGCGGGCTCGTGCACTCGGCGGCCAACACGCCGTACCTGACGCTGCGCCCCCGTCTGGCCGACTACGTCCTGTCGATGCCGCGTGGCGCCCAGGTGATCTACCCGAAGGACTCCGCGCAGATCCTGATGTGGGGCGACGTGTTCCCCGGCGCCCGGGTGCTGGAGGCCGGCGCCGGGTCCGGCGCGCTGACCTGCTCGCTGCTGCAGGCCGTCGGGCCGACCGGGAAGGTGATCTCCTACGAGGTCCGCGAGGACCACGCCCCGCACGCGGTCACCAACGTCGAGACCTTCTTCGGGCAGCGGCCCCCGCACTGGGAGCTGACCGTCGGCGACGTCCGGGACCACCGCGGCGAGGTCGACCGGGTCGTGCTGGACATGCTCTCCCCGTGGGACGTGCTCGACACCGTCCGCGACTGCCTGGTGCCGGGCGGGATCCTCGTCGGCTACGTCGCGACCACCACCCCAGCTGTCGGTGCTCACCGAGGCGCTGCGCGAGATGCAGTGCTGGACCGAGCCCGAGTCCTGGGAGGCGATGGTCCGCCCCTGGCACGTGGTCGGTCTCGCCGTCCGTCCGGAGCACCGGATGATCGCCCACACGGCCTTCCTGCTGACCACCCGGCGGCTCGCCGACGGCGTCACGCCGCCCCGGCAGCAGCGGCGACCGACCGGCCGTTGACCTGGGCGTTGTGTCCGGTTTCGGTCGGATGGTGACCGCGACGCGCCCGAGCGCGGAACGAGAACGTTACGAACTACCCTCCGTGTGGACGTGGCGGTGACGCCCGCGAAGCCGCAGAGTGACCACATGGTGCCGACCGGCTGAGGCCCGGATCACCGGTTCGACGCACCGTCGCGGTCACCCGTCACGGGTACCGTGGTGAGACGGAACACGGAGGGAGGCTGCCGTGAACCACCCCTACGACGACGGTCCCGGCAACCAGGGTTTCCAGTCTGACCGCGACCTCAGCCCCGCTGAGACCGCCGAGCACATCCGTCACCTCGAGCAC
Organism: Pseudonocardia sp. EV170527-09; assembly: GCF_008369905.1. Classification (NCBI taxonomy): domain Bacteria; kingdom Bacillati; phylum Actinomycetota; class Actinomycetes; order Pseudonocardiales; family Pseudonocardiaceae; genus Pseudonocardia; species Pseudonocardia sp. EV170527-09. The sequence continues at coordinate 17,949 of NZ_VRMC01000011.1, read as the reverse complement.
GAGATCTCCACACTGCGTCAACGGCTGACCGAGACGCCCCGGCACGCCCGAGTGCTGGAACAGCGTCTCGCCGAGACCACGAGCCGGCTGTCCGCGCTCAACGCTCGGAACGAGAAGCTGACCGAGACCCTCAAGGAGGCCCGCGGCCAGCTGGTCGCGCTCCGCGAGGAGGTGGACCGGCTCGCGCAGCCGCCGTCCGGCTACGGGGTCTTCCTCGGCCGGTACGACGACGACACGGTCGACGTCTTCACCTCCGGCCGCCGGATGCGGGTTCCCGTGTCCCCGGCGGTCGAGGGCGAGACGCTGCGCAGCGGCCAGTCCGTCCGGCTCAACGAAGCACTCACCGTGGTCGAGGCCATGGGCTTCGAGCAGGTCGGTGACCTCTACTCGCTGCGGGAGATCATCTCCCGTCCGGGGGAGGACGGGTCGGCCGGTCGCGGTCTGGTCGTCGGCCACTCCGACGAGGAGCGCGTCGTCTGGCTGGCTGCGCCGCTGTTCGAGCTCGGGCAGGAGGAGGGCACCAGCCCGCTCAAGTCCGGTGACTCGGTCATGGTCGACTCGCGGGCGGGCTACGCCTACGAACGGGTCGCCAAGGCCGAGGTCGAGGACCTCGTGCTGGAGGAGGTCCCGGACATCGCCTACTCCGACATCGGTGGCCTGACCCGGCAGATCGAGCAGATCCAGGACGCGGTCGAGCTGCCGTTCCTGCACACCGAGCTCTTCACCCAGTACGAGCTGCGTCCGCCCAAGGGCGTGCTGCTCTACGGGCCGCCCGGCTGCGGGAAGACGCTCATCGCGAAGGCCGTCGCGAACTCGCTGGCGAAGAAGATCGCCAAGCAGCGGGGCGACGACCCGGACGAGGGCCGCGCGTTCTTCCTCAACATCAAGGGCCCCGAGCTGCTCAACAAGTTCGTCGGCGAGACCGAGCGGCACATCCGGCTGATCTTCCAGCGCGCGCGGGAGAAGGCGAGCGCCGGCACCCCGGTGATCGTGTTCTTCGACGAGATGGACTCGATCTTCCGGACCCGTGGTTCGGGTGTGTCCTCCGACGTGGAGACGACGATCGTCCCCCAGCTCCTCGCCGAGATCGACGGCGTCGAGGGCCTGGAGAACGTCATCGTCATCGGCGCCTCGAACCGTGAGGACATGATCGACCCGGCCATCCTGCGCCCGGGCCGGCTCGACGTGAAGATCAAGATCGAACGTCCGGACGCCGAGGGCGCGATCGACATCTTCTCGAAGTACATCACCGACACCCTGCCCATCCACGAGGACGACCTGGCCGAGTTCGGCGGGGACCGGAGCGCCTGCACCTCCGCGATGATCCAGCGGATCGTCGAGCGGATGTACGACGAGTCCGAGGAGAACCGGTTCCTGGAGGTCACCTACGCCAACGGTGACAAGGAGACGCTCTACTTCAAGGACTTCAACTCCGGCGCGATGATCCAGAACATCGTCGACCGCGGGAAGAAGTCCGCGATCAAGGCGGTGCTCGAGTCCGGCCAGCCGGGCCTGCGGGTCCAGCACCTGCTGGACGCGATCGTCGACGAGTTCGCCGAGAACGAGGACCTCCCGAACACGACCAACCCCGACGACTGGGCGCGGATCTCGGGTAAGAAGGGGGAGCGGATCGTCTACATCCGCACCCTGGTCACCGGCAAGAACGACGCCACCGGCCGCGCGATCGACACCGCGTCGAACACCGGCCAGTACCTGTAGGCACGCTCTGCTCGCACGGGCCCCGCCGCATCCCGCGGCGGGGCCCGTCGTGCGTCCGGTGGCGGTGCCCCGGAGGAGTGAGGGCCGGACGAAACGGGCATCCTGTGCAGGGAGCCGTGCACGTCCGTGTCGCGGCCCGCACCACGGAGGACCACACATGGCCGGCATCATCGGGCGGATCACCGCATTCCTGAAGAGCCCGCAGGGACGTCGCTACACCGACCAGGCCAAGCGGATGGCGAGCGATCCGCGCAACCGGCAGAAGGCACAGGACATGCTGCGGCGCTTCCGCGGCAAGCGCTGACCCCTGTCCGATCCGTTCACGACGCCGGGCCGCCCGCGGCCTAGCGTCGTGGGCATGGACACCTCGATCGGCGCCGAGCTCGACATGATCGGCATCGTGGTCACCGACATGACCCGTTCGCTGGCCTTCTACCGTCTGCTGGGGCTGGACTTCCCCGAGGGCTCCGATACCGAGACGCACGTGGAGACCACCCTGCGCGGCGGCCTGAGGCTGGCCCTGGACCTGCAGTCGGCGGTGGAGGGCTTCCACCCGGGCGTCGCGCCGGTCGGCAACGGCCGGGTCGCGCTGGCGTTCCGCTTGCCCAGCGCCGCCGCCGTCGACGAGGCGTGGGGCCGGGTCACGGCGGCCGGGCACACCTCGGTGCTGGACCCGTTCGACGCCCCGTGGGGCCAGCGCTACGCGACCGTCGCCGACCCCGACGGGTCGTCGCTGGACCTGTTCGCCTGGGCCTGACCGACCCGGAGGAGCACGTCACCGCGAGCCGGCCGGCAGGGGGAGCTCCAGTGCGAGCAGCCGCGACGACAGCGACTTGCCGTGCGTGTCGAGCTGGGTCGACACGGTGACCCCGCCGCCGTGGACCCCGGTGCAGACGAACTGCAGACAGCTCACCCGGGGCAGCTCGTAGCGGGTGACCTCGCCGCCGACCCAGCGGCTCAGGCCCGTCCGGACCAGCTGCGGGGTGAGCACGGCGACGAGCAGCGGGTAGGTCGCGTCATCGTGCGGGACCACCGTCAGCGTCGCCACCGTTCCCTTGTCGCCCGCGCGACAGTGCGCGATCTCATGCAGCAGCACGGCCGGCCTCCAGGACGGTGACCCGCGGGACGACGGCCGCACGGGGGACGAGGGTGGACAGCACACCGACGACCTCGTCGAGCCGGGTACGCACGCCGCCCCCGCCCGCCGGGCCGTTGGTGTAGAGCGCCTCGACCTCGTGGGCGAGGACGTCGAGCAGGCCCGGGTCGCGGTGCAGCGCCGCGACCCGCAGCCGGGCGTCGGTGTCGCCGCCGCGGACCTCGATCCGGGGGGCGACGGCGAGCCCGCGGACCCGCTCGGCGACCACGTCGGCGGCCAGCCGGGCCCGGGCGGCGGCGTTCGGGCCCACGTAGGAGATCCCGGCCTCGACGCGGTGCCCGGCCCGGTAGCCGACGCTGACCTTCAGCTCGTCCGGGCGGGCGCGGCCGGTGGCGCCGGAGACGCGGACCCGGTCCGCGCCGTCGTGGTCCACGGAGACGCCACGCAGGTCCAGGACGACGTCGGGGGTGCGGTACCCGGTGGGGTCGGTCACCTCGTAGAGCAGCTGCTCGCGCACCGTGTGTCGGTCGAGGCGGCCGCCGGTGCCGTCGAGCTTGCCGTAGTGGGCACTCCCGTCCGCGGCGACGTCGGCGAACGGGAACCCGAGCTCGGCCAGCCGGGGGACGTCGAGGTGCCCGGGGTCGGCGGCGTACCCGCCGGTCAGCTGCCCTGCGCACTCCAGCAGGTGGCCCACCAGGGTGCCTGCGGCCGCCCGGTCGGGGCGGTCGAGGTCCCAGCCGAGCCGCTGCGCCAACGGCGCGAGGAACAGCGACGGATCCGCCACCCGCCCGGTGACGACCACCGCGGCCCCGGTGTCCAGCGCGGGCGCGATCGCGTCGGCTCCGAGATAGGCGTTGGCCGACACCAGCTCCCCGTGCTCACCCAGCGGGACACCGTCCTCGGCCGCGGGTGCCGCCGGATCGACCACGTCGAGCACGTCGTCGCCGGTCACGACGGCCACCGGGGCCACCGACCCCAGACCGTCGAGGTGCTCGCGGACGATGTGACCGGCCGCGGGAGGGTTCGCCGCGCCCATGTTGGTGAGCAGCCGGACACCACCTGCCAGCAGGTCCGGCAACAGCGCCGTCAGCCGCTGTCCGAGCCGTGGGTCGTACCCGGTGGCCGGGTCGGCGAGACGCCGGAGGTGGCCGAGCGCGATGGTGCGCTCGGCCAGGCACTCCAGGACGAGGTCGTCCAGCCCGCCGCGGCGGACCAGGTCGACGGCAGGCTCGATCCGGTCGCCGGCGAAGCCGGCACCGCTGCCGATCCGGGTGCTCGTCCGGGTCATCGGGTCTCCTCAGATGCTCAGGGCGCCGGTGAGCAGCGCGACGACGGTCATGACGGCGGTGGTGCCGAACGCCCACCCGAACACGAACCGCTGGTGGCGGCCCAGCTCGACGGCGGTGAGCCCCAGCAGGATGAAGGTGGAGGCGGTGAGTGGGCTGAGCGGGAACCCGGAGGTCATCTGGCCCAGGATCGCGGCCCGGGCGACCTCCGCGGGGTCGCCGCCCAGCGCCACCGAGGTCTCCGCCAGCACCGGCAGGACACCGAAGTAGTAGGCGTCCGGGGTGAACACCAGGCTGAGCGGCATCGAGGTCAGCGCCACCGCCACCGGTAGCGCTCCGCCCGCGCCGTCGGGGACGAGCCCGACCAGCGACTGCGCCATCGCGGTGATCATCCCGGCGCCGCCGAGGACACCGGTGAACACACCCGCCGCGAAGATCATCGCGGTCACCAGCACGACGTTGTGGCCGTGCTTCTCGAACAGCGCGCGCTGGCCGTCCCAGGTGGGCCGGTTGACCAGCAGCGCGACGACGAAGGCGCACAGGAACACCACCGGCAGGTCGGCCAGCTGCAGGAGCAGGACCACCACCAGGGCCAGGGTCAGCACGACATTGACCACGAACCTGACCCGGTCGGCCCGCGACCGCACGGCGGGTGCTTCGGCGGCCCCGGGCGCGTCGGCGGGCTCGGGCAGCGCGACGACGCCGAGCCGGGCACGCTCGCGGCGGCCGATCACCCAGGCCGCGACCAGCACCCAGATGATGCCGGCGGCCATGGCGGGCAGCAGCGGCACGAACACGTCGGAGGCGGTGAGGTCGAGGGCGGCCATCGCCCGTGCCGTCGGGCCACCCCAGGGGATCATGTTCATCACCCCGGCGCCGAGGCACACCAGCGCCGCCAGGACGATCCGCCGCATGCCGAGCCGGTCGTAGAGCGGCAGCATGGCGCTCACCATGATCAGGAAGGTGGAGGCGCCGTCACCGTCGAGGGCGACGAGCACGGTCAGCGCGGCCGTACCGACGCAGATCTTCAGCGGGTCCCCGCCCGCCCACCGGACCACCCGGCGGATCGCCGGGTCGAACAGCCCGGTGTCGAGCATCAGGCTGAAGTACAGGATCGCGAAGGTGATCATGATGGCGACCGGCGCGACGGTCTCCAGGCCGGTCGCGACGTACTCGTCCAGCCCGCCGCCCAGCCCGGCGCCGACGGCGGCGGCCGCGGGCACGACGGTCAGCGCCAGGAGCACCGACACCCGCCCGGACAGCACGGCCGCCAGGAACACGGCGATGGTCAGGAATCCGATCGCGGCGAGCATCGTCGACCTCCTCGTCGGCGGGGCGGACCGGCGTCGGCCCGGGGGAACGGTGCGCGCGCGGACCTATGATCGTCAAAGACCGAATCCGGATGGACTGATGCGGTGGGCACATGGATCTGACGTTGCAGCAGCTCAGGGCCGTCGTCGCGGTACACGAGGCGGGTGGGTTCACCGCGGCCTCGGCCGTGCTGCGGACCGCGCAGCCGTCGTTGAGCCGCACGGTCGCCGACGTGGAGCGGCTCCTCGGGGTGCGGCTGTTCGAGCGGACCACCCGGCGGCTGGAGCCGACGCCGGTGGGGGAGACCGTCGTGGCGGCCGCCCGCCGGGCGCTGGACGGTGTCGCGACCGAGCTGCGCCACGTCGAACACGTCCTGGACGGGAGGGCGGGCACCGTGCGGATCGCGACGCTGCCCTCGCTGGCCGCGATCCTGCTCCCCGGGGTGGTGTCGGCGTTCCGGCGGGAGCGGCCGGGTGTGCGCCCGGAGATCTCCGACGCCCTGGCCGACGAGGTGACCGCGCGGGTGCGCTCGGGGCGTGCCGACCTCGCCGTCACCGTGGTGCACGGCCGTGTCCCCGACGACCTCGTGGTCACCCCGGTGGCGGCCGACCGGTTCTGCGCTCTGGTGCCCGCCACCCATCCGCTCGCCGGGCGCAGCACGTTGCGCTGGGCCGAGCTCGACGGCGTCGAGTTCGTCGACTTCGACTCCTCCACGAGCATCCGCCAGCACGTGGACCGCGCCCTGGACGAGTCGGGATGCCGGCCCGGCCGTGGCCTCGCGGCCCGCAACATCGCCGCGGTGGCGGGTCTCGTCGCCGCCGGCCTCGGTGCGACGGCGGTCCCCGGGCTGGTCGTGCCGCTCACCGGTTTCGCCGGGCTGACCGCGGTCCCGCTGACCGACCCGGTCGTGCGACGGCGGATCGCGCTGGTCCTGCCGCGGGGACGGCAGCCGGTCCCGGCCGCCGCCGCCTTCGCCGGGCTGCTCACCGGCTCCGCACGGCGTCCGTCGCTGCCGGCGCACGCCCGGTGGGCGCCACCGGACGGGGCATCCGGCACCGGCGACGGGAGCTAGCGGACGTCGTCGGCGTCCGCGGCGGGGACGGCCCGCAGCGAGCCCGGCGACACCCCGGCCAGGGCGCGGACCTCGCGGGACAGGTGGGGCTGGTCGGCGTAGCCGGTACGGGCGGCGACCTCGGCCGGGGTGACGCCGTCGTACAGCAGGGCGGCCGCGGCCCGGAAGCGCAGCACCCGCCGCGCGACGGCCGGGCCGTAGCCGAGGGTGGCGACGCAGCGCCGGTGCAGCGTGCGGGCGGTGACGCCGAGCCGGTCGGCCAGCTCGGCGGCGGGCACGCCCCCGGCCAGGGCGCCCAGCGCGGCGTGGGGCAGCGGGGCGGGCGTCGGACGGTCCACGGCGGCCGTGCGCAGGGCGAGTGCCAGCCGGGCGAGCCACACGACGTCGCCCCTGCGGTCGCCGCCGGTCCCGGGGGCGTCGGGTCGGAGCAGCCTGCGCCGTCCGGGGTCGAGCACCTCGGAGAGGGGGACGCGGCGGTCGCGCAGCGCGTCCGCCGGGACGCCCAGCAGGGCCGGGAGGGCGCCGGAACGGAACCGCAGGCCGGTGGTCACCCCGCCCGCGGGCGAGGCGGCGAGGTGCGCGGTGGTGTCCGGTCCGGCGACGACGACGTCACCACCGGACAGGAGGAGGTCCATGCAGCCGTCGGGCAGCACCCGCTGGGTGTGCGGCTCGGCACCCGAGCGTGCCTGCCAGGCCACCTCGACGACGGCGCGCAGCGGTCCGGTCGGGGGCGTCTCGGCGTAGCTGCGCACCGCGCCAGCCTACGGACGCGGCACGGCCCCGGTACCGGCGTCGCCGGTCCGGGGCCGTGGCCGCGTGTGCGGAGCTCAGGAGGCGCGCAGGACCGCCTCGATCTCCAGCTCGACGCTGACCTTGTCGCCGACCACGACGCCGCCGCCGTCCATCGGCATCTCGATGTCGACACCGAACTCCGAGCGCTTGATGGTGGTGGTCGCGGTGAAGCCGGCGCGGGTGCCGCCGTAGGCGTCCGGGCCGAAGCCGTTGACCTCGAGGGCGAACTCGACGGGGCGGGTGACGCCCTTGATGGTCAGGTCGCCGGCCAGGACGTAGTCGTCGCCGCCCTTGGCGACGAGGCCGGTGGAGCGGAAGGTCCACTCCGGGTACTTCTCCACGTCGAAGAAGTCGGCGGAGCGGATGTGGCCGTCGCGCTGCTCCTGGCCGGTCGTGATCGAGGTGGCGTCCACGGTCGCGGTCACGCTGGAGTCCTGGAAGCGTTCGGCGGTGACGAGCTCGCCGGTCACACCGGTGAAACGGCCCCGGACCTTGCTGACCATCATGTGACGGACGGAGAAGGAGACGTCGGAGTGCGCAGCGTCGATGTCCCAGGTGCCGACGACGTAGCCGGGGATGGCGGTGGCGGTGGTCATGATCTCTCCCGAAGAACTAGTTGAACTCTCACTTGTTGAGAGCGATACTAGAACCAACGGATCGAACGTCCAAATGTTTCGGAGGGTGCTGTGGGTCACACACGCTGGCTCGACGACGAGGAGCAGCGCACCTGGCGCGCCTTCCTGGCCGCGCAGCGGCTGGTCTCGGAGAAGGTCGAGCGACGGCTGCAGTCCGGGGCCGGGATGCCCCAGGCCTACTACGAGATCCTGGTCCGGCTGTCCGAGGCGCCGGAGCGGACCCTGCGGATGAGCGTCCTCGCGGACTCCGCGCTGTCCTCGCGCAGCCGGGTGTCGCACGCGGTGGCCCGGATGGAGGAGGCGGGCTGGATCGAACGGCGGTCGTGCCCCACCGACCGGCGTGGCCAGCTCGCCCATCTGACCGACCGCGGCTTCGAGGTCCTGGCCGGCGCCGCCCCGGACCACGTCGAGAGCGTCCGCGAGGCGGTGTTCGACGGCCTGACCCCTGCTCAGCAGGCCGGGTTGCGCGAGGCCTGCGAGGCCGTCGTCGCCCACCTGTCCGGTGGCGGGGAGTGGCCGGTGACCCGGGACTCGGGACCGGACGGCCCGAGCCCGGCTCAGGCGTCCTAGGCTGGGCACATGCCTCATTTCGACGTCGTCGTACTCGGAGCCGGACCCGGTGGATACGTGGCGGCCATCCGTGCCGCCCAGCTCGGCCGCAGTGTGGCGGTGATCGAGGAGAAGTACTGGGGCGGTGTCTGTCTCAACGTGGGCTGCATCCCGTCCAAGGCGCTGCTGCGCAACGCCGAGATCGCGCACATCGTCACCAAGGAGCAGAAGACCTTCGGCCTGTCCGGTGAGGTGTCGCTCGACTTCGGCGCCGCCTTCGACCGCAGCCGTTCGGTCGCGGACGGGCGCGTCAAGGGCGTGCACTTCCTGATGAAGAAGAACAAGATCACCGAGTTCGACGGGTTCGGCCGGTTCACCAAGCCGGGCGAGATCGAGGTCGAGCTGTCGAAGGGCGGCAACGAGACCGTCACCTACGACGACGTGATCATCGCGGCGGGGTCCACGGTCAAGCTGCTGCCGGGCACGGAGCTCTCCGACCGTGTCGTCACCTACGAGGAGCAGATCCTCACCCGTGAGCTGCCGGAGAGCGTGATCATCGCCGGTGCCGGTGCGATCGGCGTCGAGTTCGCGTTCGTGCTGGCGAACTACGGCGTCGACGTCACCATCGTCGAGTACCTGGACCGCCTGCTCCCGCTCGAGGACGCGGACGTGTCCAAGGAGCTGGCCAAGGCCTACAAGAAGCTCGGCGTCACGGTGCGGACCTCCACCAAGGTCGAGTCCATCACCGACGACGGCAAGGGCGTCACCGTCTCGGTCTCCTCCGCCAAGGGCAGCGAGGAGCTGCGCGCGGACAAGGTCGTGCAGGCCATCGGCTTCGCGCCCCGGGTCGACGGCTACGGCCTGGACAAGCTCGGCGTGAACCTCACCGAGCGCGGCGCGATCGAGATCGACGACTACATGCGCACCAGCGTGGAGCACGTCTACGCGATCGGTGACGTCACCGCCAAGCTCATGCTCGCCCACGTCGCCGAGGCGCAGGGCATCGTCGCCGCCGAGACCCTGGCGGGCGCCGAGACCCAGGAGCTGGACTACAAGATGATGCCGCGCGCGACCTTCTGCAATCCGCAGGTCGCGTCGTTCGGCTACACCGAGGCCGAGGCCCGGCAGCTGGCCGACGAGAAGGGCTGGAAGGTCAACACCGCGACCTTCCCGTTCACCGCGAACGGCAAGGCGCACGGCCTGGCCGAGCCGGCAGGCTTCGTGAAGCTGATCGCCGACGACACCTACGGCGAGCTGCTCGGCGGGCACATCATCGGCGCCGAGGCGACCGAGCTGCTGCCCGAGCTGACCCTGGCCCAGAAGTGGGACCTGACCGTCCACGAGATGGCGCGCAACGTGCATGCGCACCCGACCCTGTCGGAGTGCCTGCAGGAGGCGATCCACGGCCTGGCCGGCCACATGATCAACTTCTGACGACGGCCGCGACGGGCCCGCATCCCCACCCCGGGGTGCGGGCCCGTCGGCGTACCGGGGGTCAGGACCTGCGGGCGTCCGGCTCGCGCCGGGCCGTGTGCTCGCGACGCGTGGTCGAGCTCGCGGCGACGCGCTGCTCGTGCCGCTCGGCGGCCAGTGCCGCCTCCACCGCGGCCTGCACGGCGGCGGTGTTGACATCGGGATCGATCAGCCTGGCGGCGGCGAGGGATCGGGCCGAGACCGAGATGCTGACCATGGTGGCTCCTGGAACTGTCGCGTGGTGGGTGTGGTGGTCCGTCGGGGAGGCCTCACGCTGGGCCCTTCCCGGGGTGGCGTCGCGCGACCCGCTCGGCATGGACCGATTCAGGTACCGGTGTGGGTGACATATGTTACCCACTGGTAAACGCGCTGGCCCGAGGACTTTAACGGACGAGATCTGTCAGGAGGAGGCGGGTGACGTAGAGGCCGTCGGGGACCCAGGGCCGGTCCGGGGTGCCGACCCGGGCCACCAGCTCGTCGAGGGTCCACCAGCCGCCCTCGGCCACCTCCGAGGGCTGGTGGGTCACCGGGCCGTCGGAGAAGGCGCGGTAGACGTGCACGTGGGCCCGCAGCCCGTCCGGGCCGGTGCCGGGCCCGGTGTCGACGCCCAGCGCGGCGGCGTCGAAGGGGACCACGGCGAGCTTCTCCAGCGGCACGCCGGTCACGCCGAGCTCCTCGCCCAGCTCGCGGGCGGCGCCGGCGTCGGGCGTCTCGCCCTCGTCGAGGACCCCGCCGGCCAGGCAGTCCCACATCCCCGCCATGACCAGCTTGGTGTCGGTGCGCCGGTGCACGTAGGCCCGCGTGCCGTCGGCCGAGCGGAGCAGGACCGCCGTCGTCGCGTGCCACAGCGAGCGCGCGTAGACCTCGCCGCGCTCGGCGACGCCGGTGGGCGTGCCCTCGTCGTCGAAGACGGTCAGGCGCTCACGTGCGGGATCGGTCACGCCACGATGATCCCGCCGGGCCGCGGTGCACCCCGGACCGGGGCGCGGACGGTTAGTCTCGTGCAATGCACTCTCGCGCAGGGGGCCGGTCGTGACGGCCCGCCGGATCATGGGCACCGAGGTGGAGTACGGCATCGCCGTGCCGGGTGACCCCACCGCGAACCCCGTCGTCACCTCGACGCAGGTGGTGCTCGCCTACGCCGCCGCGGCGGACGTGCCCCGCAACCGTCGGGCGCGCTGGGACTACGAGGTCGAGTCGCCGCTGCGCGACGCCCGCGGGTTCGACCTGTCGGCGCCGTCGCTGGCGCCGCAGCTCGACACCGACCTCGACGACCTCGGTGCGGCGAACGTCATCCTCACCAACGGTGCGCGGTTCTACGTCGACCACGCCCACCCGGAGTACTCCACGCCCGAGGTCCTGTCCCCGCGCGATGTCGTGACCTGGGACAAGGCCGGCGAGCGGATCATGCTGGAGGCGGCGAACCGCGCGGCCACCGTGCCGGGCGCGCCGCGGATGCAGCTGTACAAGAACAACGTCGACGGCAAGGGCGCCAGCTACGGCTCCCACGAGAACTACCTGATGGCCCGCTCGACGACGTTCCCGTCGATCGTCACCGGGCTGACCCCGTTCTTCGTGACCCGCCAGGTCGTCTGCGGTGCCGGCCGGGTCGGCCTGGGCCAGCAGGGCGACGAGGCCGGCTACCAGATCGCCCAGCGCTCGGACTACGTCGAGGTCGAGGTCGGCCTGGAGACCACGCTCAAGCGCGGCATCATCAACACCCGCGACGAGCCGCACGCCGACGCCGACAAGTACCGCCGCCTGCACGTCATCATCGGCGACGCGAACCTGTCCGAGGTCGCGACGCTGCTCAAGGTCGGCACCACCGCCCTGGTCCTCGACATGATCGAGAAGGGGCGCTCGTTCGAGGACCTGCGCCTGGCCGAGCCGGTGAAGTCGGTCTCGCGGATCAGCCACGACCCGACGCTGCAGCGGACCGTCCCGCTGGCCGACGGCCGTCACCTCACCGCGGTGCAGATCCAGCAGGAGTACCTGGCCCGCGCGGTCGAGCACCTGGAGCAGACGGTCTCCCCGCGCCGCGAGGAGTGGGACCCCGACACCCGCGAGGTCGTGGAGGAGTGGGAGTCGGTGCTGGTCGACCTGGAGCGCGACCCGATGCTGACCGCCGACCGGCTCGACTGGACGGCCAAGCTCAAGCTGCTCGAGGCCTACCGCGAGCGCGACGGCCTGACCTGGGCGTCGGGCCGGCTCGGGATGGTCGACCTGCAGTACTCCGACGTCCGGCTGGCGAAGGGCCTCTACAACCGGCTGGTCACCCGAGGGTCGATGCGGCGGCTGGTCACCGAGGAGCAGGTCGCCGCGGCGATGACGGAGCCGCCCGAGGACACCCGGGCCTACTTCCGCGGCACCTGCATGGGCCGGTTCCCGGTCGAGGTCGCCGCCGCGTCGTGGGACTCGGTGATCTTCGACCTGGGGCGCGAGTCCCTGGTCCGGATCCCGACGCTGGAGCCGCTGCGCGGAACCCGCAAGCACGTGGGGGAGCTGTTCGAGGCGGTGTCGACGGCCGAGGAGCTGGTCGACAAGCTCACCGCCTCCTGAGCCGTCCCGCCGGGAAGCGGATCACACGCCGCTGCGCAACAGGCGATTTTGTCGCCCCCGGTAGGTAGGGTGAACACGCAGGCAATTCTCTGCGAGGAGATCTGCAAGGAGGAGCGTCATGTCCCAGGAGCAGACCAAGCGCCAGGGTGGCGGCGACGGAGACGACGAGTCCGGCGAGAACGCGTCCGGATCCGGCCAGGAGCGCCGCGAGAAGCTCGGTGAGGACGTCGACACCATCCTCGACGAGATCGACGACGTGCTGGAGGAGAACGCGGAGGACTTCGTGCGGTCCTACGTGCAGAAGGGCGGTGAGTGAGCTCCACGGGGCCATTCACCGTGCCGCACCCCGGCACCAGCAGTACCGTCCCGGCCGGGTCCGCACCTGCGGGCCCGGCCGTGCCGGAAGGGCCGCCGACCCCCGCCGAGGTGGGGGAGCGGGACCCCCGGCGCACGCAGTTCGAACGAAAGGCACGTCCGAGAGATGGAGTTCCGGCCGTCGGTCACCTCCGGGCTGGTGCCCGGGCACCACACGGGTCAGCTCGGCACCTTCCTGACCGGGTCGCAGTCGTTCTCCGACTTCGTCGGCGGCGCGGCCCCGCACCTGCTCCCCGGCGCGGGCCGGGACCGGACAGCCGGTCCCGGCACCTCCGCCGACGCCCTGGGCGTCCCGCACGGCACCACGATCGTCGCGCTGCTGTTCTCCGGCGGCGTCGTGATCGCCGGTGACCGGCGCGCGACCGCGGGCAACGTGATCGCCCAGCGCGACATCGAGAAGGTGTTCGTCACCGACACCCACTCCGCGGTCGGCATCGCCGGCTCCGCGGGGATCGCGCTGGAGATGGTCCGGCTGTTCTCGGTGGACCTCGAGCACTACGAGAAGCTCGAGGGTGTCCCGCTCTCGCTGGACGGCAAGGCCAACAAGCTCGCGGGGATGGTCCGCCAGAACCTGGGCGCGGCGATGCAGGGCTTCGTCGTCGTCCCGCTGTTCGCGGGCTACGACACCGACGCCGCCGACCCGGCCCAGGCCGGCCGGATCGTCACCTTCGATCCCACCGGCGGCCGGTACGACGAGAACCTCGGCTTCCACGCCGTGGGATCGGGCTCGGTGTTCGCCAAGTCCTCGCTGAAGAAGCTGCACGACCCGGCCGCGGACTTCGACGGTGCGGTGCGCACCGCGATCGAGGCGCTCTACGACGCCGCGGACGACGACACCGCCACCGGTGGGCCGGACACGGTGCGGCGCATCTACCCGGTGGTCGTCGGCATCACCGCCGAGGGCGCCGTGCGCCGCGACGAGGCCGAGATCGCCGCCGTCGTCGACCAGGTGATCGCCGGGCGCCGGGAGCGCCCGGGCGGCCCGTCCCGCTGACCCCCTCCCCGCACGAAGCACGAGCCTGGAGCGCCTCCCCATGACGATGCCGTTCTACTCCTCCGTCGACCAGCTGCTGCGCGACCGTTCCGAGCTGGCCCGCAAGGGCATCTCGCGCGGCCGCAGCGTGGTCGTGCTGACCTACGCCGGTGGCGTGCTGTTCGTCGCGGAGAACCGGTCGACGGCCCTGCACAAGGTCTCCGAGATCTACGACAAGATCGGCTTCGCCGCGGTCGGCCGGTACAACGAGTTCGAGAACCTGCGCACCGGCGGGATCCGGATGGCCGACTTCCGCGGGTTCACCTACGACCGGCGCGACGTGACCGGCCGGATGCTGGCCAACGCCTACGCCCAGGCGCTGGGCACGGCGTTCGTCGAGCAGCAGAAGCCGTTCGAGGTGGAACTGTGCGTCGCCGAGGTGGGTGTCGAGGCCTCCGGGGACCAGCTGTACCGGATCACCTACGACGGCTCGATCACCGACGAGCCGCGGTTCGTCGTCATGGGCGGGCAGACCGAGCCGATCTCCCAGAAGCTCTCCGAGACCTACGCGCACGGCCTGGAGCTGGGCGCGGCGATCGAGGTCGCGCTCGGCGGGCTGCAGGTGCCCGGGGCGGACCCGGCGTCGCCCGGCAACGGCGCGAACGCACAGCCGCGGGTCCTGGGTGCCGAGGCGCTCGAGGTCGCGGTGCTCGACCGGACCCGCCCGCGGCGGACCTTCCGTCGTCTCGAGGGTGCGGCGCTGGCGGACCTGCTGCCGGCCGTGAACCGCGGCACCGAGGAGCCGGAGCCCGACGTGGCGGGCGGGGACGACAGCCCGGCCGCCGGTGGGGCGCTGGGTGGGGACGGGGCGTCCTGACCCGCTTCTCCGCGACCACCGCGTCCGAGGCCGTCGTCACGGCCTCGCGTGACGACGTCTGGCGCGTCCTGACCGACCCCGCTGTGCTGCCGACGTTGACGCCGCTGCTCAACCGGATCGAGGCCGACTCCGCGCGGGACGCGGCCGTCGACGGCTACGAGCTGTGGCGCTGGCACATGGTGCGAATCGCGGTGCTCGGAGTGGGCATCAAGCCGGTGTTCACCGAGCGGATGACCTTCGTCGAGGGCAAGCGGATCGAGTTCACCCACGCACCGCCCGCCGGGGCCACCGAGTGGGCGGGTGCGGAGGGCTACTACGCGTTGAGCGACGCCGAGCCGGAACCGGACGGCACGCCCGCGACACATCTGGAGATCTCGCTGACCGTCGACGTCGACATGCCGCTGTCGCGGCTCGCGGCGCCGGTGGTGACCCGCACGATGAAGGCGACGATGGACGTGACCGGGGACCGGTTCGGAGCGAACCTGCTGCGTCGCCTGGGGGCCCGCGAGCGCTAGTCCCGTCGGGGCTCGACCGGCGCCCCCTGCCGTGCGGTGCCTCCGGCCCGTGGAACCCGTGGCATGATTGAGCCATCAACCAACTGGGGGACCGGATGAGCGAGATCATCTTCGGCATGGACACCTTCGGCGACGTCCCGGTGGGCGACGACGGGACGCTGCTGTCGCACCCGCAGGCCATCCGTCAGGTCGTCGACGAGGTGGTGTTGGCCGACGGGGTGGGCGTCGACGTCGTCGCGCTGGGGGAGCACCACCGCCCCGAGTACGCGATCTCCACCCCGGAGACGGTGCTCGCCGGGATCGCGACCCGGACCTCCCGGATCCGGCTGTCCTCCGGCGTCACCGTGCTGAGCTCGGACGACCCGGTGCGGGTGTACCAGCGTTTCGCCACGCTCGACGCGCTGTCCGACGGACGCGCCGAGGTGATCGTGGGCCGTGGCTCGTTCACCGAGTCCTTCCCGCTGTTCGGCTACTCCATGGACGACTACGAGCGGCTGTTCGAGGAGAAGCTCGAGCTGTTCGTGCAGCTCCTCGACGAGAAGCCGGTGACCTGGCCGGGTGGGACCCGCGCCGCGATCGACGGCCTCGAGGTCTTCCCGACGACGGGCCGCCGGCTGCCCGTGTGGGTCGGCGTCGGCGGCTCGCCGGAGTCGGTGGTGCGCACCGCCCGCCACGACCTCGGCCTGATGCTGGCCATCATCGGCGGTCCCGCCGGACGGTTCGCGCCCTACGTCGACCTCTACCACCGCGCCGTCGAGCAGTTCGGGCACGCGGCGAAGCCGGTGGGCATGCACTCGCCGGGCTTCGTCGCCGACACCGACGCCGAGGCGAAGGAGATCTTCTTCGCCCCGTACAAGGCGCAGATGGACCGGATCGGTGCCCAGCGCGGCTGGCCCCCGCTGGACCGCGCCCGGTTCGAGGCCGAGATCTCCGGCGGGGCGCTGCACGTCGGGTCCCCGGAGACGGTGGCCCGCCGCATCGCCGACTCGGTGCGGTCGCTGGGCGCCCAGCGCTTCGACCTGATCTACACCGTCGGCCCGCAGCCGATCTCGGCCCGCCTCCGTGCCGTCGAGCTGTACGGCACCCGCGTGATCCCCATGGTCCGCGACATGCTCGCCTGAGCGGATCCACACCCGCCCCCGGGCAGCCACACCCGTTGCGACGGGTGTGGATGGCGGCCAGGGGGTGTGGGTGCGGGCTGGTGGTGGGCTGCGGTCAGGTGGGGATGATGCGGGCCGCCGCGGCGCGCAGGCCGTCGACCAGGGCGCGCAGCGCGGGCAGGTCGGCGTCGGACCCGCGGGTGGCCAGCACCAGTGAGCGGCCCGCCGCGGGCCGGCAGGGGAGCAGCCGGACGCCGTCGTCGGCCGTGACCGGGACCGGTCCGGTGCCGCCGGGGACGGCCGACCCCGCCACCGCCATGCCCGGGACCAGCGCGATCGCGAGCCGCGCGCGGACCAGTGCCAGCTGGGTGGCGAAGTCACCGACCCGGTAGCGGATGTCCGGCTCGAACCCGACGCCGCGCAGCAGCTGCAGCAGCGCCGCGTAGGGCTCGGTGCCGACCGGGCCGGAGGTCCACACCCGCCCGGCCAGGGTGCGCAGCGGCACCGGGTCGGGCCCGGTGAGCGGGTCGTCGGCGGGGACGGCGAGCATCGCGGGCTCGGTGGCCAGTGCGGTCACCCGGATCCCGGCGGGCAGCCGGGCCGGGGCCTGCGTCCAGCTCTCCATGAGCACCGCGTCCAGGTCGCGGGACTGCAGGGCGGGCAGCAGGTCGACGACCTCGCCGTCGTCGACGGTGGGGACCAGCCGGGGGTGTGCGGCGGCCAGCCCGTCGATGACCTCGGGCAGCAGCGTGCGCAGCGCGCTCGCGACCGAGCCGATCCGCAGCGGTCCGGCGGCGTCGTCGTGCAGGGCGGCGAGGTCGCGCTCGGCACCGGCGACGGTCGCCGCCGCGGCGGCCGCGTGCCCGGCCAGCACGTGCCCGGCGGCGGTGAGTCGGATGCCGCGCCCGTCCGGTTCGACGAGCCGGGTGCCGGTCTCGCGTTCGAGCTTGCGCAGCTGCTGGGTCACCGCCGGCCCGGTGATGTGCAGTGCGGCCGCGGCGGCGCCGACCGAGCCGTGCTCGGCGACGGCATCGAACACGCGCAGCCGGTCCCAGGAAATCACAAAGCCTAGCTTAGCGGTATCGGGTAGGAACAATCATTGGATCTTCGCGGTGCGGAGAGGGATCGTGGATCACGTGAACGCACGCACCGCCCCCGACCCGCACTCCGCCCTGCTCCTGCTCGCCGGCGCCTCCGTCCTGGCCTGGACCGGCATCCTCGTCGCGATGGCGGGTACCGACCCGGCGACGGCGTCGTTCTGGCGGTGCGTGCTCGCCCTGGTCGTGCTGGGGTCCGTGGGTCTGTAACGAGAACGGTGGTTCCGGCGATGTTGTCAGTAGTGCTCGGCGCCCGGCCAGCGGTCACCGAAAGTGATGGCGAAGGCGTTGAGGACTGGCTTCCAGCGCATCATCCATCGGGTGTGGCCTCGTCCGGTCGGGTCGAGGCTGCGGGTGACGAGGCTGCGGGTGACAAGGTACAGACATTTCATCGCGGCCTGCTCGCTGGGGAAATGCCCTCGCGCTCGGACCGCTCGCCGGTAGCGGGCGTTCAACGATTCGATCGCGTTCGTCGTACAGATCACCCTCCGGACCTCGATGTCGTAGTCGAGGAACGGCA